>CAMOFU010000049.1 GCA_946613705.1 uncultured Clostridia bacterium | reverse complement strand
CGATACCGTATTCAACTAAAGTATTCCCTTCCACAGCGATCCTATTCATTTTTTCAGCATCGCCGTTCATTGTTATTTTACACAAAATATCACAGGCAATACATATTTTTCTCATAAAATATATACACGGCAAAGCATAACCAAATACCCAAACACAACGATACCGACAAGGAGGCAATACAATGCTCAAACTCAAACTCAAAACCAAACCCGGCATCATCATAAGAGCCGTCGCTGCGGCCGCAGCATTTGCTGTCTCGGCAGCTGCCGCCGCTCCCGTAACAGCTCTGGCGGGCTCGGAAAGTTCGGAGACAAAAACGCTCGCTCTGAGAGACAGATCAAGCTTCTATGACCTCTATTATACTACCGACGGCAAAGAGGTGAAGATCACCTCGGCGGAAACGTTCGGAGAAGGATCTATTGATATCCCTGCCTATATTGACGGTCTGCCCGTTACCGAGATCGGCTACGGAGCTTTTTATTCAAAGGAGCTTTATTATGTCTATATCCCCGAGACTGTAAGGGAGATCGGAGAAAGTGCATTTGAGGACTGCCCGCTGAAATATGCCTTTCTCTCGGAGGGACTTGAAAGGATCGGCAAAAATGCATTTTACGGTACATCTCTGATGAAGTCGCTGTATATCCCCGACAGTGTTAAGGAGATAGAGGAAAATGCCGTCGGGCGCAGCTACCGTTTCGTTGAGGATAGCCGGAGCTGGAAGATCAACAATATAGACGGCTTTTATCTTGTGTATGACAAGAGTGCCGCCGCCGGGGAATATGCCGAAACATACTCAATGCCCGTTCTTCCGCCCGATACGCGGGAGGTCTCGATAACAGGCAAGTGCGGAGAGGATGTTACATATAACGTTTATCCCGATCATACACTTGTGCTCAGCGGTACGGGGTCTACATATGACTACTGGGACGATCGGTGTGTTCCTTATTTGCTTTCACCGCTGACCGTTACCTTTGACAAGGCCGAGATCGGCAGCGGGATAACCCGTCTGGGCGACGGCTTCTTCTATAACAGCAAGCTCACCTCACTGGATATCCCCGATAATGTTACTCAGCTCGGCAGACGGGTGCTCTACGATTCGGGAAAGCTGAAAGAGCTGCATATCGGCAAGGGGATAGCAGACCTGAAAACAGAGCAGTACACCCTCTCGTATACGGTGAGCCTTGAAAAAATGACCGTCAGCCCCGATAATCCGAGCTATATGTCATACAACAACTGCATCTATTCCAAGGACGGCAAGACTCTTGTGAAGTACAATACAGCCTCTGCCGCTCCGTTTTCGGTAAGGAAGGGTACCGAGATCATCGGTCATGATTCCTGTTCGAGCCTTGCTCTGACAAAGGTGGTCGTTCCCGAGGGTATCAAGGAGATCGGGCAGTATGCCTTCGATGACTGTCAGAAGCTTACAGATATCTACATTCCCAAAAGTGCGGCCGAATTCGGCGGGAACTTCGTCGGAAAATACCGCACTATGCCCGAAAACGAGAGCCATGTCAAGGAGGACATCACGGTACACTGCTATTTCGGCTCCGAGGCTGCGGACTATGCCGATAATAAGGGGCTCAGAAAACAGGTGACCTATTTTTCGAGCCTGCTTGGGGATACCGACGATAACGGTACGGTCAATATGAAGGACTATGTCCTGCTGCAAAAGGCGCTCAACAGCTTCAGCGTGCAGCTGAACGAAGGCAATTCCGACCTTAACGGTGACGGCACGCTGAATATGCGCGACTATTCGCTGCTGCAAAAGCTCCTGAACGGCTATAAGGTCACGGACCCGCGGCTCTGAGCCCTTTGTCCGCACAGGATCTTCGGCTGCCGCACCCCGACAATTCACTGTTTATTTACACAAAAATTCTTGAAATTTGTATGAATTTATTGTATAATATATAACGTATTTGGGCATACTTTATCAGCCCGATAAAAATTGTATGAAAGGCAGAGATGTGTTATGGCAAACAGAATGATACTCAATGAAACGTCCTATTTCGGCGCGGGAGCGATCGGCGAGATCGTGACCGAGATCAAAAAGCGTGCATTCAAAAAGGCGCTTGTAGTCACCGACCCCGATCTGGTGAAGTTCGGCGTTTCGCAGAACGTTACAAAGCTGCTCGATGCCGAGGGCTTCCCCTATGAGGTGTTCTCGGAGGTCAAGGCGAACCCGACCGTAAAGGTGGTCAAGGCAGGGATAGAGGCGTTCAAGGCTGCACAGGCTGACTGCATCATCGCTATCGGCGGCGGCTCCTCTATGGACACCGCAAAGGCTATAGGCATAATCATCGCAAATCCCGAGTTCTCCGATGTTACCTCGCTCGAGGGCGTTGCCGATACCAAGAACCCCTGTGTACCGCTGATCGCAGTTCCTACCACGGCGGGTACGGCGGCAGAGGTAACGATCAACTATGTTATCACCGATGAGGACAACAAGCGCAAGTTCGTATGCGTTGACCCGCACGATATCCCGATCGTTGCCGTTGTTGACTCGCAGATGATGTCCTCGATGCCCAAGGGACTTACCGCCGCTACGGGCATGGACGCACTGACTCACGCGATCGAGGGCTATACCACCCTTGCGGCATGGGAGCTGACAGATATGATGCACCTGAAGGCTATCGAGATCATCGGCCGCTCGCTGCGCAAGGCTGTTGCCAATGACCCCGAGGGCAGAGAGGATATGGCACTCGGGCAGTACGTTGCGGGCATGGGCTTCTCGAATGTCGGGCTCGGCGTGGTCCACGGCATGGCACACCCTCTCGGAGCATTCTATGACACTCCTCACGGTATCGCAAATGCAGTGCTGCTGCCTTATGTTATGGAATACAATGCTCCGTACACGGGCGAGAAATTCAAGTATATCGCAGAGGCGATGGGCGTTGATACCGAGGGCATGACTCAGGACGAATACAGGGCTGCGGCAGTGAACGCGGTAAGGCAGCTGTCAAAGGACATCGGGATACCCGAGAAGCTGCACGAGATAGGTGTGAAGGAAGAAGACCTTCAGGCGCTTTCCGAGTCGGCCTTCGCGGACGTATGCACAGGCGGCAACCCCCGTCCCTGCACCGTTGAGAGCATTCTGGAGATATATAAGACGGCTTTCTGACAAAGCTTTTCAGCCGTGCTCTGCATGGAGCACGGCTGATGTTGGTATAGATGTTGAAGGGAGGAATCATTATGATCAAAAAGATCATCGCAGGAGTCATGTCACTGGCTATGCTGGCAGGAGCAGCCGCTCTGCTTCCGAACGATACGTCACTTTTCGGCACAGAGATATCGGCGGCGGCAGCATTGGATAAGCTGTATACAGACGGCGACTGGGGTTATTATATTGACGATAACGGAGGGGCATATCTGTGCGTCTATAACGGAAAGGCCGCCGATCTGACGATACCCACTACTGTCGGCGGCAGAAAAGTATCATATCTGGGAAACTCAATCTTCAAGGATGGTACCAAATTGAAGAACGTTACCGTAAAAAACATTCCGATGGTAGACGCAGCCTTTTACGGCCTGAAGTCTCTCGAAAGCGCCGTTATTGAAAATGTAGATTATTCGATGTATGCGTTTGCCGACTGTGTTAATCTGAAAAAACTGACCGTTAAGGGTAAAACTTCTTTTTCAATGATGGATTTCAGCGGGTGTACCTCGCTTGAGACTGTCAAGATCAGCTGCAACAGTCTTGGCAAGTACGAATTTGAAAACTGCAAAAAGCTGCGATCGATCGATCTTTCAGGTGTCGGATATATTTTTGGAGAATATATGTTCGCGGGCTGTACCGCTCTCACGAGTGTCAAGCTGCCCGATACGATGGATCACCTGCCGCAGTGGTTCTTTACGGGCTGCACGAGCCTTTCAAGTCTGACGATACCCGCAAGCGTTACCGAGATACAGCCCACAGCTTTTAACGGGTGCAAGAGCATGAAGGATTATTATATCCCGTCCACAGTGAAAATCATCGGGGATTATTCTATCGGTTACTATAATGCAGAGATGAGTGATGCTGCACCTAAAAAGTATTCGGGGATAACCATTCACGGCACCAAAGGCTCTGCTGCCGAAAAGTATGCCAAGGATAACGGCTTCAAGTTTGCTGAGGTAAAGGATATCTCCGCCTGCAAGGCCACCATTCCTTATTCAAGCTACACCTACCGCGGGCGGGGCATCAAGCCTTCCGTAACGGTAAAGGACGGTACGAAAAAGCTCACCAAGGGCACCGACTACACGGTGAGCTACAAGAACAACGAAAGCGTCGGCACTGCAACTATCACGATAACAGGCAAAGGCAATTATACGGGCACGATAAAAAAGACCTTTAAGGTCAAGCCTCTGGAGCTTTCATCAAGCTATGCAAAGGTAAGTATCCCCTACAGCTCCTATACTTACTCGGGCAGCCCGATCAAGCCTGCTGTCAAGGTCAGATTCAAGGACGGCGATATCATATCAAACTCGCAGTACACTGTGTCTTACTCCAATAATGTCAAGGTGGGCACTGCAACGATAACGGTCAAGGGCAAGGGGACTAATGTAACGGGCAGCTATAAGAAGACTTTTGTAGTCAAGCCCGCCAAAAACGAGATCACCTCTATCACAAGCTCAAAAGGCGCATTCAGGATCGGCTGGAAAAAGGCAACAGCAGGAGCGACAGGCTATCAAGTGCTCTATTCGCGCGACAAGACGGCTCTGACAAATGCTGTCGGTGAAGTGAAAAGCGCCAGCGCTGCAAAATATGTTCATAGCTACAGTTCAACAGATCTTTCCGATCTCTCCGAAAACTTTTCAAAGCTGCCCGAATCGGGCGAGACATGGTACGTTAAGGTGCGTTCGTTTGTTACCAAGGACGGCAAGGCAAGTTCAACGCGCTACGGCAACTACAGTGCAGTAAAAAGCATTAAGATCAAGTAATACGGAATACAAAGAAGGGAGCCTTTTATAAGGCGCAAAGACCCCTCGTCAACGGCTGTCTGAACAGTCGCGGGCGAGGGGTCCGACTATTGCTTTATGCTGAGAGAAGTTTTTACATTGCCAGCAGCTTTTCATAAAACCCGGGAATGACGGACGTGACGAGTATCCAGATCACCGTTGCGGTATCTATGACCGCGTGCCCTATCATTATCGGTATCGGATCCCGCTTCTTTTGGTAATACAGGCACAGGATCAGGGTCAGCGGCAGGAAGGAAAGGAATCTGTAGAGCATGAATCTTATATCGAACAGGGTCGGGATAAAGCTGTGCTGCAAAGCAAAGAAAAATGCGGGTATCAGAACAGCTGCTGTTTTGTTTTTGATCTGACCTACACCGCAGCCGAGATAAAGCCCGTCTTCGGCAAGGGCTGTCGTGATCGGGAGCAGCAGAGCATTGATGACGGCTAAAGCAGGCGGTATCGGGGCTATCATCATCGGAGCCATATAAGGGAATTTCCGGTAGCACAGGAATCCCGCAAGATACATCACGCCCATTCCCACGAGCAGAACGACAGCGGTTACGGCTATGACCTGACGGAGCTTTGTTCTGCCCCTTTGATAGTTGATGAGCTCCCCGTATGTCCTGCCGTGTCTTTTGGCAGCAATTACAAGAACGGAAACGGTGATGATGTTTACCAATGTTGCGGCGACCGACCACCAGTGGCTTATCTCGCCGAGCTCCTTATTGACGATCGCGGAGCCGACGGTAAAGATCAGAACAAAGATCACCGACCTGATCGGCAGTAAAACCGGCAGATAGTTTTTCTCAGACATAATGACCCTCCTTAGCGGATAAAGATTTGTTATTTGTTATTTGTTATTTGTAATTTGTTACAGTGCTTATTTGCCGACGCAGAATTTAGAGAACACCTCTTCGACGACTGCTTCGGAAACGTTCTCTCCCGTCAGCTCCATGAGCTGCGAAACAGCGTAGTCGGTCAGGACGGTCACTGCATCAAGTGTCTCGCCCGACATCGCCGCGCCGAGAGCCTCCCGCAGCCGTTCAAGCGCAAGCTCGGCACAGTGCTTCTGACGTTCGTTGGCGAAGATCATCAGGTCGGGGTCTGCCGTGTCTGCCGTGAACATCGACGCGACAGCCTTTTCAAGCTCGCTGATGCCCTCGCCGCTCCTTGCGGAAATGCGGACGGAGGGGAGCCCCTCAAGGTCAGGCTCCTCCTCAGCTGCGCCGAGGTCGGTCTTGTTGAGCACGATCAGCAGCCGCTTGTCCAGACTGCGGACGTAGGAGAGCAGCTCTCTGTCCTCGTCATCGAGCGGCTCGGAGGTGTCGAACACCGCGATTATCAGAGCGCATTCGTCAAGGCGCTTCTTAGCCAGCGATACGCCGAGCTGCTCGACCTTGTCGTCTGTCTGCCGTATGCCCGCCGTGTCCGAGAGGCGCAGCTCCAGCTCACCGAGGCGGGCAGTCTCCTCGATAACGTCGCGCGTGGTGCCTGCGGTGTCGGTCACGATAGAGCGCTCGTAGCCCAGCAGCATATTCATAAGCGTCGATTTGCCGACGTTGGGCTTGCCCGCGATAACGGTGTCTATCCCGCGGCGCAGCACCATGCCGCTGTCGTAGCTTCTGACGAGCTTTTCAAGCTCGGTACACGCCGCAGAGAGTGTGCCGCAGAGAGCGGTATGCTCAACGGCGGGCAGATCCTCCTCGGGGTAATCGACCCATGCCGCCAGCTCGCCCAGCAGTGTGACGAGGCTCTGCTTGATGCTGTCGATACGCGAAAACAGCCGTCCCTCGCGGGTGAGCCTTGCCGAGCGGAGAGTGAGCTCGCCGCGGGCAGAGATCATATCCATGACCGCCTCTGCCTGTGTGAGCGAGAGCTTTCCATTGAGGAAGGCGCGCTTGGTGAACTCGCCGCGGTCGGCCTGTTCACAGCCGTTTGCAAGCAGCAGGCGGAGTATCCTTCTGGCGATATAAACACCCCCGTGGCAGGAGATCTCGGCGGTATCCTCGCCCGTATACGATCGGGGTGCGCGGAAGACGGTGAGCATGGCATCGTCCACCGTTTCGCCGCTTTCGGGGTCGGTGACCCGACCGTAGGCGCAGGTGTAGCCCTCCATATCGGCGACTTTTTTTCCGCCGAACGGGGTGAAGACCCTTGCGGCGGCGGAGAGCGCGTTTTCTCCGCTTATTCTTATTACAGCCAGACCGCCCTCCGCGAGCGGGGTGGAGACTGCACATACAGTTGACATAAAGCTCATCCTTTCGGGAAATATTCGGTATTCAGACAGCGGATATGCTGTTCGTATAGGCGGTAGCCGCATTTTTATGGTAGGTCCGCACGAGTGCGCGGGCGAGGAACAGGTAAGCGGCGGCCTTTGCAGCCGCAAGCAGCAGGGTGATGACAACGGCTGCACTGCCGCAGAAGGAAGCTCTTTGCGAGAGGGCATCGAGGCGGGAGGCAAGGTAGTCGGGCTGATCGAAGAACAGCATATGAATGCGCCTTTCCTCCTCTTTTTTCAGTATTTCGAGCAGTGCAAGGAAGCGGGAGCAGAGCAGCACTGTATTGGCTGCGGCGGCTGCGGCAAGAGCGGTGCAGAAGCTGCGGAAGAAGGGGTATTCGAGGCAGCCGCCGAGGGATACGAGCTTTCGGCGCAGCCGTCTGACGATCAGACGGCAGAAGGGTGAGATGATGAAGAATACGGCTGCGGCAAAGGCAGCGGGTACGAGCAGCATAGCGGGGAGCGGGCTGCCGTCGTCGGTATTCAGCGAGAGGCTGCGGAAGCTGCTCAGCAGGAGGATATCGGAAACAACGGCAGCCGTCACGATCCATGCGGCGGAAAAGATCAGAAAATGCTTTTTGAATCTCAAGAGCTCACCCCCAAACACTGATACTATTATAGCAGAGCCTGCTGCATTTTTCAAGTACCGGCCGCAGCGGCGGCAGCGGCGGCAGCGGCCGCGGCGCAATGCCGTCGCGCCCCGCATTGTGCGGAAGGCGGGCTTTGCCGCGCTCCGGATCGGACGATGGTGCGGGCTTAGATGTTTTTGATGTGTCTTATATTTATGAGTCTCGGGCTGATGTGTTTTTTAACTATGACCGCAGCTTTGTCGTGATAATGATGTCTGAATGTATCGTGATAATGATGTCTCTTAGTGTAAAATATCCGTAGGCAGTACGCCCCGAGCCAGAACAAGGGATCGGTTCGCTCTCCGTTGTCGGCGAGGGAATTGCGCCGCCCGCGCTAGGGCTGTCTGAAAGGGCTTGAAATCCGCAGAAAAATGTGGTATTATAATAGAGTACGGCTTTGGGGAAGGAGGGTAACTATGGCTGATAAGGCAAGACAACGTCAGGGAAAAAGACCTCGTCAGGGACTGCGAAACATCAGCAAGGTGCAGCTGTTTATGATACTCGGATTTGCGGCTATAGTTATCGCTGCCGTTACGATAGTTTCCCGTCTTGCTCTGGCAAAGACAGACGAGGTGCTGAAAAACAAGGTCGTGTCGCTGACATCATCGCTGAATGTGCAGATGAAGCTTAATATGGACAGCTATCTGTCAAGGATGGAGACGATCGCAACGCTCGCGTTCGGTGATAAGGACGCTTATACATACGATGCCGCCGACCCCGACAACGATGAGTTCGAGGCGATCAATACCGAGAAGAACATCACCGAAAAGCTGTACAGCCTGTGCATAATGGAGAACTTTGTGGACTACGGGATAGTATACCGAAACAACCGCACCGTCGGCAAGATCTCGAATGCGACCGCCACACAGTTCGGAGACAGGATATTTACCGAGCTCAGCTCGATGATCTCCCGTCCGCGCACCAACGACGGCTGGTCCACGGGCTACGGCAATGACTTCAAGAGGATATATTATGTGAAAAAGGTACACGAGAATGCCGTGCTGGTGATATCCCTCTATGCAAGCGAGCTGGACAGTGTGTTCGACAATCCCGAGACGCTGAGCGATATGGATATCCGTCTTGTGAACGGCGATATGAACATGATCTATTCAAAGCGCTCGGACGAGGTCGGCAAGCCGCTGCCCGAGGAGATAAGCAGCCGCATCAGGGGCAACTCTTCTGCCTCGGTGCTGGACAACGAATATCTTGTGTCGGTCAACAGCTGCGGCGACTGGTATGTCATCTGCTCGATACCCACTCAGATAATACTCAATGAGAAAAACGAGATCACGACGTTTATTGCCGTGACCGCGATAGCGGCGGCGGCGCTGGCGGTGCTGATGGGACTGCTGCTCTCGTGGCAGCTGATAAGGCCTATCAGGAGGACTGTCACGACGCTGGACGACAAGGCGAGGATAGACCTGCTGACGGGTGTGCTCAACAAGCTCACGTTCGAGGAGTATGCGGCGGGCTGTCTGGCTAATTCTCTTGATACCGAGCAGCACGCGCTGCTGATAATAGATATAGACAACTTCAAGAGCGTGAACGATACTTTAGGGCACGCATACGGCGACAAGGTGCTGAAAAGCACGGGCGCGATACTGCGGGAGGTGTTCTCCGAGGACGACTATATCGGGCGCATCGGCGGTGACGAGTTCTGCGTGCTGGTGAACACCCGTGCCGACAGCGACGGGGAGTTCAGGGAGTATCTGCACGATCGCTGCGAGGCGCTCTGCGGGGCATACCGCAGCCGCTTTGCGGGCAGTGACGGCAGCATCAGGGTCTCGGCAAGCATCGGTGCGGCGCTCTGGCCTGCGGACGGCAGGAGCTTTGAGGAGCTTTACTCTGCCTGCGACAAGGCGCTCTACAGCTCGAAAAAGGCGGGCAGGGACACATTCAGGTTCTACGGTGCCGACGCGGAAAGCGAGGTCAGGCAATGATGGGGATCAAGAGGACTGTGCTGGCGCTGGCGGCAGCGGCAGCGGTGATGTTCGGCGGCTGCGGAGACGATGCGGTGATACACGACCAGACGGAGCAGACGACGATAACGCTCTCGTGGTGGGGCAACGATTCAAGGAACGAATACACGATAGAGGCGGTCCACCGCTTTGAGCAGCTGCACCCTGAGATAAAGGTGAAGTGCAGCTATTCGGAATGGTCGGGCTACGAGGCAAGGAGCAGGGTGCAGATGATCTCGGGCACCGAGGCTGATGTGATGCAGATAAACGTCGGCTGGCTGTCGCAGTATTCGCCCGACGGCAAGGGCTATTACGATCTGGAGAGGCTCGCAGACACGGTCGATCTTTCAAACTTTACGTCCGAGATGCTCGATTACGGCAGGCGCAGCGGGGTGCTCAATGCGATACCGATAGCGATGAATGCAGAGACGGTCTACATAAACAAGGACATCTACGACCGTTACGGGCTGCCTGTTCCGAAGACGTGGGACGATCTTTTTGAAGCGGCCAAGACCCTTTCGGGGCATGGGATATACCCGCTTTCGGGAGCTAACAAATCGCTGTGGCTCTACTGCATAGCCTATACCGAGCAGCAGACGGGGAAGCAGATCTTTGACAAGGACAGCAGGCTTGCATTTGACGAGGCGGATCTGAAGGTGATGATAGACTTCTATTGCAGGCTGGTGAACGAAAAGGTGATACCCAAGACAGAGGATTTCCAGCGCTACAATCTTGAAAACGGCACCTATGCGGGGCTGATAGCATGGGTGAGCGATGCGCTTAACTATTACAAGAGCGTGATAGATCAGGGGGTGCAGGTCATTGCGGCGGACTACACTGCGGACGATGCCTCGCAGGCGGGGCTCGGCTGGTATGCGAAGCCCGCAACGCTCTACGCCGTGAGCAAGAACACCGAGCACCCGAAGGAGGCTGCGGAGCTTCTGGACTTTATGCTCAACAGCGATGAATGGGCGGAGCTGCAGGGAGTTGAAAAGGGCATTCCGATAAGCAGCTCGGTGCGCAGGTATCTTGACAGCGCGGGCAAGCTGAGCGGGCTTCAGTACGAGGCCTCGCAGGTCATGGAGACAAACAGGCTGATAAAGCCGATGGACCCGCTGGTCGAGAATGCAGATCTGTACGAGTCGTTCATTGAGGCGTGCGATCTTGTGCTTTTTGACAAGGCAGCATCCGAGGAAGCGGCTGCTCAGCTGTACGAGAGCTATTCAAAGATATATGAGACAGTATAAACAATGCACAATGTGCGGCTGCGGCAGGTGTGATGCCTGCATGGTGACCGTGCATTGTGCATTGCTTTATCCGTTCGTTTATTCTCCGAGCTCTGTTTGTCGGGCGGCGATCTCCGATATCAGCTGCTCGGTGAGCTTGTCGAGCGCGGGGTGATCCATTGCACTGATGTAAAAAGCTTCAAGCTCGTCATGGGCAAGCTTTGCCTGACGTATCGTGCGGGCGGCCTCTGCGGCAAGGTCGTCGGCAGTTCGGCGGTTCATTCTGATGCGGACTCGGCGCTCGGTGAGCAGCTCCTTGCTGTAGAAGCGCATCAGGCTGAGGCGCTTGGCGGCGGGGTGAGAGCATTCCTCGGCTGCCCTGCCGCTTATGAAGGCTGTGCGGACGGAGGGGATCAGAAGATGCTGATAGGCAGCGTCGGAAAGCATCTGGTCGGGCGAGAGGATAACATCAAGACCGCGTGCGCAGGCCTCGTCGGCAAGGCGGGAGAGCAGGTAGTCGGCAGCGGCACAGAGCTCATCAGATACTGTGTAGACGGCAGTGTAGTCCGAAAGAGTCTCGTGATGGGTGAGAAAGCCGTGCTCGGTAAGGGCGGTGAGCCTGCGGATATGCTTCTGTCCGTCGCCGCCTGTCTTTTTGCCGAACAGCCGCTTGGCAGTGCGGGAGGCATATGCCTCGAGCTTGTCGGGAAGAAGACAGTCGGCACCGAGCCTGAATGTGTCCGAGCAGATATCGGCAGCGGCAGAGGCAAAGCGCTGAGAGCGTGAGAGGAGCGATCTGTTGCGGTCGGCGGCAGCGATTATATCGGTGCGCGACTGCATCAGGGCTCCGTCGTCCCAGAGCGAGCCGAGGTCGATATACCGCTGGCATACTCCCGGGTATAGAGGCTCGAAAACATGGGGCGAGGTCCCGTCGCAGACAGCGGTGTGCAGTGACGGGATAACGACCGCGTCGAGCGAGGCGGGGTCTGAGGAGCAGCAGTATCTGATGACCTTGTGCTCCCCCTCAAAGTGCGCGGCTATGCGGTTCATAAGCGAGGATTTGCCCGTGCCCGGGCCGCCCTTGAGGATATACGTATAGTAGGAGCTGTCGGCGATGATCCTGCCGAATTCCGTCCTGAAAGCTCCTCCGCTGACGGCACCGAGGAAATAGGTTTCTGACATAATGATACCTCCTGAGTAAGATCATCGGCGGAGGAACAGCAGACTGAAAGGCTCCCTCACGCCGTATTTCATACTATGCCGCGAAGCAAAGCTTTGCGCATAAAAATGATAACTTATCTTTACTGCCTGCGGGACTTGTTGGGGGAGACCCTTTTGAA
>CAMOFU010000048.1 GCA_946613705.1 uncultured Clostridia bacterium | reverse complement strand
AGCAAGGACAACTTCCAGAAGAAGCAGAAGCTGACGCAGAAGTCGCAGCAGTACAAGAAGCAGCAGAAGCAGAGTGCGAAGCGCCGCGAGGGTGAGAGCGAGAAGGAGAGGCTGCGCCGCCTGGAGCTTGAGAAGGCAAGGAAGCAGCAGCTGAAGGTGATGATACCTGATGAGATCGTGGTATCGGAGCTGGCTTCGAGGTTAAAGGTGACGGCTACCGAGGTCATCAAGAAGCTGATGGGGCTGGGAGTGATGGCATCGATCAACGAGAGCGTTGACTTTGACACTGCGGCGCTCGTTGCTGAGGAGCTGGGTGCGAAGGTCGAGAAGGAAGTTATAGTTACGATAGAGGAGAGGCTCATCACGGACGAGGCTGACAATGAGGAGGATCTGGAGGAGAGGTGCCCTGTTGTTGTAGTAATGGGACACGTCGATCACGGAAAGACCTCTATCCTTGACCGCATCAGGCACGCGAACGTTGCCGAGGGTGAAGCGGGAGGCATCACGCAGCACATCGGTGCATATCAGGTATACTACAACAACAAGAAGATAACCTTCCTTGACACGCCCGGACACGAGGCATTCACTGCCATGAGAGCGAGAGGTGCGAACGTTACTGACATTGCGATACTTGTTGTTGCGGCTGATGACGGCATCATGCCGCAGACGGTAGAGTCGATCAACCATGCCAAGGCAGCGGGCGTTTCGATAATCGTAGCGATCAACAAGATGGACAAGGAAGGCGCGGACGCTGACAGGGTAAAGCAGGAGCTTACCGAGCACAGTCTTGTAGTTGAGGAATGGGGCGGCGATGTTATAGCTGTGCCTGTTTCGGCGAAGACGGGGCAGGGCATTGACGAGCTGCTGGAGAACATACTGCTGGTAGCGGAGGTAAAGGAGCTGAAGGCGAACCCGCACAAGCCTGCGAAGGGTACTGTTATCGAGGCGAAGCTGGACAAGGGCAAGGGCCCGACTGCGACGCTGCTTGTTGAGGGCGGTACGCTGCACACGGGCGATGTTATCATTGCGGGTACGGCTGTCGGCAGAGTAAGGACGATGACCAACGACAAGGGTCACAAGATAGAGAAGGCGGGTCCGTCTACGCCTGTGGAGATCACGGGTCTGGCGGAGGTGCCGATGAGCGGCGACACCTTCAATGCTGTTGCGGACGAGAAGCTGGCGAGAGAGCTGGTCGAGCAGAGAAAGCATCAGGCGAAGGAAGAGGAATTCAAGAAGGTGAGCAAGGTCACGCTCGACAATCTGTTCAGTCAGATCAGCGAGGGCGAGATGAAGGAGCTGCCTATCATTGTAAAGGCGGACGTTCAGGGCTCGGTCGAGGCTGTAAAGCAGAGCCTCGAGAAGATATCGAACGACGAGGTAAGGGTAAGGGTCATCCACGGCGCTGTCGGTGCGGTCAACGAGAGCGACGTTATGCTGGCTAACGCTTCAAATGCCATCATCGTGGGCTTCAATGTTCGTCCCGACCCTGTTGCGAAGGAGCAGGCTGAGAGGGACGGTGTTGACATTCGTCTCTACAGGATAATCTACGATGCGATCGAAGAGGTCACCACTGCGATGAAGGGTATGCTCGCTCCCAAGTACCGTGAGATAGACACGGCGCGGGTCGAGGTAAGGCAGGTCTACAAGATCAGCTCTGTCGGCAACGTTGCGGGTGCTTATGTGCTCTCGGGCAAGATCGGCAGGAACGATCTTATCAGAGTCGTGCGTGACGGCATTATCATCGCCGATGACAAGATGAGCTCTCTCAAGCGCTTCAAGGACGATGTCAAGGAGGTAAACGAGGGCTACGAGTGCGGTATTACTCTGGAGAAGTTCACCGATATCAAGGAGGGTGACATCTTTGAAGGGTATATCATGGAGGAGTACAGGGAATGAGAGTTTCCGGCTGACTATTAGTCAGCCGTGACTATCAGGCAGCCGTGACTATCAGTCAGCCGTGACGGTGGCTGCGGAGTATGGGCTGACTATTAGTCAGCCCGAAACAGAGAGGAAAGACATGAACACAGCAGACAAGGTAAGAGAGCTTGCTGAGCCGATATGTGACGAGCTCGGGCTGTTCCTCTGGGACGTAAGGTTCGAGAAGGAGGGCGCGAGCTGGTATCTGAGGGTACTGATCGACAAGGACGGCGGAGTTGACATGAACGACTGCGAGGCGGTGACGAGGCCGCTGAACAAGCTGCTTGACGACACCGACCCGATACAGCAGAGCTATATTTTAGAGGTAGGCAGTCCCGGGCTGGGCAGGGAGCTGCGGCGGCCCGAGCATTTCGTCGTGTGCATAGGCGACGAGGTGAGGGTGCGCACGATAAGACCTGTGGACGGCGAGCGGGACTTTATAGGGATTCTTTACAGCTATGAGAAGAACGAGTTCGTTATAGCACAGTCGGAGGACGAGGCCGACAGGCTGACCTTCAGGCTCGCAGACTGCTCCTATGTAAAGCTGAACGACGATCAGTTCTGAGCGGGGCTCCCGATATAACAGACATGACAAGACAAAAGGAGTAACAATGAGCATAAAATCAGGAAGGATGTCCGAGGATATCAGGAGGATAATCTCGGGCAAGATGAGAGATCTTAAAGACCCGCGCATAGGCGGGGGAGATATGCTTACCGTGGTGAGATGCGAGGTCGCGAGCGACGGCAGCTTCTGCAAGGTGTATATCTCGAGCCTTGAGGGGTTTGACCGCGCAAAGGAAGCGGTCAAGGGCTTTGAGAGCGCTTCGGGGTATCTGAAAAGAGAGATATCAAACGTTCTCGGGCTGAGAAAGGCTCCCGAGCTGAAATTCGTGGCGGACGATTCGGCTGAGTATTCGGCAAGGATATTTGAGAAGCTGAAGCGGATAAAGCCTGCCGATGAGGAGGAGCCGTCGGCGGAGGATAACGATGACACCGCCGAATAAGCCCGAGTATTTCGACATCGGGCTGAACCTGTTCTCGAAGCAGTTCCGTGACCCCGAGGAGATACTGAGGGGCGCATGGGACAGCGGGGTGCAGGTGATAATAACGGGCTCGGACACGGAGAGCAGCGAAAGGGCGGCAGAGTTCGTCGGGACGCACGCTTGCTATGCGACTGCGGGGATACACCCCCATGCGGCGGGCAGAGCAGAGGAAAAGGATCTGCTGCGGCTGAGGGAGCTTTATAAGAACGAGCGTGTCGTGGCGGTCGGTGAGTGCGGGCTGGACTATGACAGGATGTTCTCCGAGAAAGCCGCGCAGATACGCTGTCTGGAAAGGCACATCGAGCTGGCTGAGGAAACGGGTCTGCCGATGTTCCTGCACGAACGGGAGGCTCACGGTGATCTGGTGAGGATATTCAGGGGTCATCCCGAGGTATGCAGAAGGTCGGTGGTACACTGCTTTACGGGCGGTGCCGCGGCGGTGGAGGAGTATCTTGAAATGGGCTTCTGCATCGGTGTTACGGGCTGGATCTGCGACGAGCGGCGAGCGGCAGAGCTGAGAGAGGCTGTGAAGCTGATACCGCGCAGCCGTATAATGTGCGAGACTGATGCGCCGTATCTGAAGCCCCGCGGGGTAAAGGGACTCGGGCGGATAAATCTGCCGCAGTATGTAAGGTTCGTGGCAGAGGCTGTCGCCGAGTATATGGGCATTGATGAGCAGGAGCTGAAGGTGTGCATGAGAGAGAACACCGAGAGGGTCTTTGGACTACAGAAGATACGGTCTGATATAGATACAGAAAACTGAGGTATGAGATGACTTTTTCCGAGATAGGCAGATTTTTTGAGGAGCATGACTGCTATACCATACTTACCCACAAAAGCCCCGACGGCGATACGCTCGGTGCGGGCTTTGGTCTTTGCGGCTATCTGCGGGATATGGGGAAGAGGGCGAATGTGAAGAACGGCGACGGCTTCCCCGACAGGTATTCGTTCATGTATGAGGGGTATGAGCCGCAGGAGTTTGAAGAGCAGTGCGTGATAGCTGTTGATATCGCTGACCCGAGGCTGATAGGCAGTGAGCTGATCGAGTATCAGCAGGAGGGCAGGATAGACCTTTGCATAGACCATCATATCTCCAATAAGTTCTATGCGAAGCAAAGCTATGTTGACGGGGGATCCTCGGCAGCCTGCCTTATACTTTATCAGCTTTTCAAGGAGCTGGGCAGGCCGATAAGCGACAGGATAGCCCTCTGCCTTTACACGGGCATAGCTACCGACACGGGCTGCTTCAAGTATGAGAACACTATCCCCGAGGCGCACATCGCGGCGGCGGAGCTGATGCAGTATGACTTCCCGTTCGCGGTGATAAATCGGCTGATGTTCGATATCAGGAGCAAGGGGCGCATGGCTGCGGAGCATTTTGTGGAGGACAACATGGAGTTCCTTGCGAACGACAAATGCGCGATGATAGCGCTGACCTTTGAAACGATGGAGCAGTGCGGCATCGAGCAGGCGGAGTTTGAGGGGATAGCCTCAATACCGCTGACGATGGAGGGCGTTCAGCTGGGCATCACGATAAGGCAGCGGCACGAGGACGTGTTCAAGCTCTCGGTAAGGACGACCGAGGCGCTGGACGCTTCGGCATTTTGCAGGCAGTTCGGCGGCGGGGGACATATCCGTGCGGCGGGCTGTGAGATAAAGGGCACGCTTGACGAGGTGCGCCGCAAGGTCATCGCGGCTGTGGAGGAGCTTTCGCTGTGAGCGGCGGGGAGAACAGGAGCGGCAGCGAGCTGTGCGGGCTGATACCGGTATACAAGCCGCAGGGCTGGACCTCGTTCGACGTTATTGCGAAGCTGCGGGGGATACTGCACATAAGGCGGCTGGGCCATGCGGGGACGCTTGACCCTATGGCGACGGGAGTGCTGCCCGTGTTCGTCGGCAAGGCGACAAAGGCGTGTGATATCCTGCCCGACAGCGACAAGGCTTACGAGGCGGGCTTCAGGCTCGGCATAAGCACCGACACGCAGGACATAACGGGCAGGGAGCTGACCGCGTCGGACAAGCGGGTGAGCCGCGGCGAGCTGGAGCGGGCGCTTGAGGGGCTGCGCGGCGAGATAATGCAGCTGCCGCCGATGTATTCTGCGGTAAAGGTAGGCGGAAAGCGGCTTTACGAGCTGGCGCGCGAGGGCAGAGAGACAGAGCGGGAGCCGAGGGCGGTAACGGTCTATGAAAATCTGCTGATGAGCTATGACGAAGAGACCCGTGAGGGCAGGCTGTACGTTTGCTGCTCGAAGGGGACATATATAAGGACGATAATACACGACCTCGGTGCGGCGCTGGGCTGCGGCGGGGTGATGACGGAGCTGTGCAGGGTAAAGGCAGCGGGCTTTGCGCTCGGCGAGTGCTATACTCTCGAACAGCTCGGCGAGATGCCGCCCGAGGAGGCGGTGGTGCCGCTTATCGGGGCATTCGGCGGAATGGCGAGGATAAGGCTCGATGAAAGGCTGACGGGGCTTTACAAAAACGGAGTGAAGCTGGGGGCACATCAGGTCGGGCTCGGGAGGACGTACAAGGACAGCTTCTGTGTGCTCGGCGCGGACGGCGAGCTGCTCGGCATTGCAAGAATGGACACTGCCGAGGGCGAGGTCAGGGCTGTGAGAAACTTTTATTGAGCTGAGCCGATATTTGATATCCGATGTCTGATATCCGATGTTGGCAATACCTTATAATGAGATAATGAGATAATAAGGTCGGTGAGGGAATGAAGGACATAACCAATGAGCGGGAGCCGTTGGAGCAGCGGACTGCGGTGGCACTCGGAGTGTTTGACGGGGTGCATCTCGGGCACAGGCTGGTGATAGACAGGGCAGTCGCGCTCGGGAAGGGCGAGCTGCGCTCGGTGGTATTTACCTTCAGGCAGGGCTCGGTCACAAACAAGGGTCGGGTAAGGCTGCTCACCGACGAGGATAAACGCTACAGGCTCTCGCAGCGGCGGGCAGATCTTTTGTGTATGCCCGATCTCGGCGAGGTGAGGGAGCTTGCAGCGGAGGATTTTGTGAGGCAGGTGCTCGTGGGCAGGCTGAGGTGCAGATATGCCGTATGCGGGAAGGATTTCCGCTTCGGGAAAAACGCTGCGGGCGATGCGGAGCTGCTGAGGGCGCTCGGCGAGGAGCTGGGCTTCAAGGCTGTGGTGCTGGACAAGCTGGCGCTGGGCGGCGAGACGGTGAGCTCGACGCGGATAAAGGAGCACATCGCGGCGGGAGAGATAGTCAGGGCGAACGAGCTGCTGGGCTATCGGTTCGGCTACAGGCTGCCCGTGATACACGGCAATGAGCTGGGCAGGACGTGGGATTTCCCGACGATCAATCAGCTGCTGCCCGAGGAGCTGGTGAAGCCGCGGTTCGGGGTGTATGCGTCCCGCGTGAAGATAGACGGCAGGGCATACACGGGCGTTACGAACATTGGTATAAAGCCGACGGTGATGCGTGAGCAGCCGCCGCTGGCGGAGACATATATAATAGGCTTCAACGGTGATCTTTACGGCAGGACCGTGCAGGTGAGCTTAGAGCGCTTTATCCGTCCCGAGAGGAGATTTGCGGATATCGCGGAGCTTCGCGGGCAGATCGCAAGGGACACGGAGGAGGCTATGGCAAAGCATCAATAGTCTGTCACAGGGCTTACACAATACGGTGGTATCATGATATTGCTCCCCCGACCGAGCCTTGCCGAAAACACAAGGCAGCGTTCGGTCGGCGGAGCGATAGCGTGCATCTGATTCTGGGAGGGACAATGAATGATAGAGGTGGAACACCTTTCAAAGCACTACGGAGACAAGAAGGCAGTAAACGACATCTCCTTCCGTGCTGAGGACGGCGAGATACTCGGCTTTCTCGGGCCTAACGGCGCGGGCAAGTCAACGACGATGAATATACTGACGGGTTATATCTCTTCAACGTCGGGCAAGGCGAAGATAGACGGGATAGATATTCTTGAGGACCCTATAAAGGCAAAGGCAAAGATAGGCTATCTGCCCGAGCTGCCGCCGCTGTATATGGATATGACGGTGAAGGAGTACCTGAATTTTATATACGATCTTAAAAAGTGCAGGCTGCCGCGCAACACACATCTTAAAGATATCTGCTCGCTGGTGAAGATAGACCATGTTTACAAGCGGCTGATACGCAATCTTTCAAAGGGCTACAGGCAGAGAGTCGGGCTGGCGCAGGCACTGGTCGGCAACCCGAACGTGCTGATACTCGACGAGCCGACGGTCGGGCTCGACCCGAAGCAGATAATCGAGATCAGGACGCTGATAAAGAAGCTGGGGCGCAACCACACGGTGATACTTTCCTCGCACATACTCTCGGAGGTGCAGGCGGTCTGCGACAAGATCGTGGTCATCAACGAGGGCAGGATCGTAGCCGACGATACCGAGGACAACCTTTCGCAGAGGCTGTCGCAGGATAACAGGCTGACGGTGCGCATCGAGGGCGAACAGCAGAAGGTGATGAAGCTGCTCGAGGGCATGAAGAAGACAGTCCGTGTGGACATAGGCGCGAAGCACGGCGAGGATACATGGGAGTACCGCATCGAGGCCGCAGAGGGCTCGGACATCAGGCGGGAGCTGTTTCTGAGCTGTGCCGAGGCGGGCTTTATCATACTTGAAATGAAGTCGAGCGAGCTGACGCTTGAGGATATCTTCCTGCGGCTCACTATGGGCGAGAGCATTGACGGAGGTGAGCAGTAATGGGCGCGATATTCAGACGTGAGGTGCTTTCCTACTTCACCTCTCCTATAGGCTATATTTTTTTGGCGGCATTCTATGCGTTTTCGGCATTCAGCTTTACGAGCAACTCTTTGCAGTACGGTACGACCAAGATGGACGGTATGTTCCAGCAGCTGATGATAATACTGATCGTGCTGATACCGATACTGACGATGAGGACGCTTTCGGAGGAAAAGAAGAACAGGACCGACCAATGCCTGCTGACGGCTCCCGTGGGGCTGGGCGGGATAGTCGTCGGGAAATTTCTGGCGGCATTTCTGATCTATCTGCTGGGCATCGCGGTGACGCTCGTTTACGCGGTGGTCATCTCGGCATTTGCTTCACCCGACTGGGCGGCGATACTCGGCAACTTCGTCGGGCTGCTGCTGGTGGGTGCGGCATTCATCGCGGTGGGCATATTCTGCTCGTCGCTGACAGAGAATCAGGTGGTATCGGCTGTTATAAGCTTTATCGCACTGATCGCACTTTATATGCTGACAACGATAGGGGACGTTATCCCCTCGGACTTCATAGAGAAGCTGATGCCCGACCTCAACGCGGTGGTAAGGACCGTTATAACCGAGGCTGCGGTGATCGCGGTGGTGCTGATAATATTCTTTGCGGCAGGCAGGCGTGCGGGCGTGCTTATCGGCGGCTTTATCGCCATGCTGGTGCTGGGGCTGTTCGCAGCCAAGGGCGAGCTGGTGCCGACGATCTTTGACAAGCTCTCGTTCTGGGAGAGATATGTAGGCTTTACCTACGGGCTGTTCGATCTGTCCAATGCGCTGTTCTTTGTGAGCGCTGCCGCGGTATTCCTGTTCCTTACGGTCAGGGTGCTTGAAAAACGCCGCTGGGCATAAGGAGGTGGGAAGCTATGGCAGATAAAAATAAAAATAATAATAATAATATTACGGAAAATGATGAGGAGCTTGAAAAGGCTTCCCCCGCTGAGGAGAAGGCGGAGACTGCCGATGATGCGGATAATATGCAGAGCGATACACAGAGCGGGGCTCTTGCGGATATCGTGAAGAAGCAGCGCGAGGGCAGGCTGGGCAAAGGCAAGGACAAAGACAAGGGCAGTGAAGACGGTAATGCGTCCGACCCCGAGGACGAAGAGAAAAAGCCCGCGAAGGAGAAAAAGCACACCAACGTAAAGACGCTGAAGCACGGCATGATGGCGACGGTGCTTACGCTGGTATTCGTGGCGGCGGTAGTGCTGGTGAACGTTATCGCAACGGTGATCTTCGAGCGCTATCCGCTGACGATAGACCTTACCGAGGCGAAGAAATACTCGATCTCCGAGCAGTCGGAGGAATATGTAAAGGGCATCGACACCGATGTCATGATAACGATATTTGCCAAGGAGGACAGCTTTTTGGCACTTTCGGACTACACGAGGCAGGCGGTCGAGGTCATCAAGAAGTACAAGCAGTACAACGACAGGATAGACTATCGGTTCGTGGATATAGACTCAAATCCCGATATCGTTTCGGAATACGGTATGGACACGGTGTCGGCATATGACATAATGGTCGAGACGAATCCGACAGAGGACGTGAAGCGCACAAGAAAGGTCACGATAATTGACCTGCTGAGCTTCAAGGACGAGCTGCTGACAAACCTCAATAACTACGGAATGACGCTGGACACGCTTGTTTCGCAGATGGGCGGTTCGCTGAGCTTTTTGCAGTATTACGGGGCTTATGTTGAGGCCTCCCGCGCGGACGAGGCGTTCACCTCGGCGCTGATGGCGGTGACCGACCCGAACCCGACGACGGCGGTGTTCCTGACAGGCCGCAAGGAGGCGGACACGCTTGCGTATCTGCACACGCTGCTCGAGGCGAACGGCTATCAGGTGAAGGATATAGACATCACCAAGGAGGATATCCCCGCGGAGGCGAACGTTGTTATAGTTCCCGCGCCGACGGTGGATTATCTGCCCGAGGAGATCACCAAGCTCTCGGACTATCTTGACAACGGCGGGAGCATGGGCAAGCAGATGCTCTATGCGGCATCTATCCGACAGGGTGCGACACCGAACATCGACGAGTTCCTGGAGGAATACGGCATAAAGGTCGAGACGGGCGTTGTTGCGGAGCAGAGCGGCGATTACTACTACCGCTTCCCGTACTACACGATCACCGACAACATCTCGGATAACTTCACGCAGGACGTGACCAATCAGAAGCCCGTGCTGCTCAACTGTATGTCCCGCCCGATAACGCTGACCTTTGACGAGCGCGGCAGCAACGGCACCGAGGCATATGTTCAGTCCACCGAGGACGCATATGTTACCGATGTTACGACGGGCGAGCAGATAAGCAAGGGCAGGCAGATATACACCGCAGTCGCATCAAAGGCGGTATTCTCGTCTGAGGACGGCAGCGGGACCTATTCAAACATCATCGTGTACGGTGCGGTGGAGACTTTGGCGGACTCGTATCTGAGCTTTTCGCAGTTTGACAACCGCGAGTATGTGCTGAGCCTGATAAACGGCGTTACCCACAAGACGAACACGGGCGTTACGATCGAGCCGAAGGTCATCACAGGGAACGTATACGACCTGACCGACAGCCAGCGCTCCGGTTTGCAGTGGACATTCACGCTGATAATCCCCGTGATAGTGCTTATCATCGGCGGTGTGATCTGGCTGAGAAGAAAGAACCGATAAACTGCGGGAGCTGAAGGAAGGGCATATGAACAAGAAGATACAGGGAATAATAATCGGCGGCGTTGTAGTGGCGGCGCTGGGCGGAACGCTGGCTTTTCTGGAGCTTACGGGCGGCGGGAAGGACGGCTCGTCCGAGACAAGCTCGGCAGTTGTGGCGAGCGAGGCCGAGGAGGAGAAGGTGCCGCTGATAACCGCAGAGACGGACGATATCGTTTCGGTCAAGGTGGAAAACGAGAGCGGCGGTTTCACGCTGGAGCGGCCGTCGTCGGGCAAGACCGAGCTGAACGTTGTCGAGCTGACGGGGCTGGATCAGAGCATGACGATGAAGCAGGGTGTTATCAAGGATCTGGCATCGCTCGAGGCATACAAGCTGGTGGAGGAGAATGCGGAGGATCTTGCGAAGTATGAGCTGGACAAGCCGAACACGGTATTCACGGTGAGCTTCAAGGACGGCACGGCGCGGACCTTCAAGGTCGGCAGCAAGGCGGCGAAGAACCGATACCGCTATGTCTGCGAGGACGGGAAGAGAGATGTTTACATGGTGCTTGAATCCTCGCTGACGAATATGATAGAGCGCAAGGAGGACTTCATCTCGCTCTCGCTGATAGGGGAATCGACGGCAGACACGGACACGCCCTACGGACGGCTGACGATGAAGAGGCGCGATCTGGATTACGAGATGGCATTTGAGGACATTGCCAACGAGGACGATGCGCTGATCTCGTCGCAGGTGATGGTGGAGCCGATCTATGCACATCTGAACATACAGCTTTCGTCGAACATCACGCACGGGCTGTGGGGGCTGAACGCGTCAAGGTGCGAGAAGATATTCCCCGATGACAGTGACAAAAAGGAATACGGTCTGGACGATCCGTTCTGCGAGGTATACTACAAGAACGACACCGAGGAATACCGCCTGAAGATAGGCAATGAGATACACGCGACCGACTCTAACGGCAAGGACACGGACGAGATAGCGGCTTACTACTGCTATCTGGAGGGCCGCGAGGGCATTGACTGCATCTGGCAGATCGCGGCGGCGGATCTTCCGTGGGCGACCTATACGGCGGGAGATGTTATCTCGCTGATGACGACGAACAAGATCTTTGACATAAACGAGGTCAAGGTCGATGTGCGCGGCGAGGTATCGGACTACACGCTTGACGGCAGTGAAGAGGAAAACGAGGTCAAGTGGGTAAAGAAGAACGGTGAGGACATAAACATCAGTCTTTTCCAGGACCTTTACAAATACCTGCTTTACTTCCCGACGAAGGACATTTACTTTGACGAGATCAAGGGAGAGCCGTTCCTGACTATCGACATAGTCCGCAAGGACGGCGGCGGTGACAAGCTCGAATTCTACGAGGAGAGCTCACGCCGTGTGCTGGTAAAGCTGAACGGGCGGCCGTCCTACAGGCTGGAATCACGCTGGACGGACACCTTTATTGAAAACATGGGCAGGCTCGACCGCGGTGAAGAGATAAAGGAGACTCCGTAACAAGCCAAGATCATACGGAAAAGCCGATAACAGGTGACGGATCATGACAAAATACGCGGCGCGGACTTGTTATAATAGAGGGTGCTGACGCAGGGAGCCGCGCACAGACCGCACAACACAGAATACAGATCAACAATAAAAATATACAGTTACAAATTGCAAATTGCAAATTACAAATTCCAAATTACAAAGGAGATGTTTTTATGGCAGAAGCAAAGTCGCCCTTCTTTACCTACAAGGGTATGCCGCTGGTAAGAAAGGGAAAGGTAATTTATTTCGGGAATATGTATGATGAGTTCATCGTTATGATCGAGATACTCGGGAGCGAGAAAAAGGGTGATATAGATGTTGCCAACAAGGTGAGACTCAGAAAGATGGCTACCGATATATCCATACCGCCGAACAAGGCCATCGTCAAAATGGCAGAAAAAAGCAGCCTATACGAAGCGCTCGACATCGCCTGCGCATGGCTGAAGGTCTGACGGGAAAGGATCAAAGATCAAACAAAAAATAAAAAGGTATCCGCTTAGCGAGCGCTGCTGTTAAGTGAAAACCGAGCTGAA
>CAMOFU010000047.1 GCA_946613705.1 uncultured Clostridia bacterium | reverse complement strand
GATCTCTGTCTGCTTTTCCTTTAGTACATCTATATGCGCAGACAGGCAGTTTATTCCGTCGGCATCGATTATCAGCGGACATTTTGCATCTGCCCTTCTGATAAGCTCGCAGACCAGTGCCTCGGTTTCGGCAGTTCTGCCGAGCCCGCAGCCTATGACCGCTGCCGAAGCGCCCTCCATAGACCGAAGTATCGTCTCCGCCGCATCGGAAACGGCAAAGCCGTCCTCATCGCAGGGAATAGAGGTATAGATACACTCGGGCAGTCTTGCGGCAGCCGCGGCTATCGCTGACGGGTGTGAGCACAGCTCGACGAGCCCCGCACCCGATCTGAGCGCTGCTCCCGCCGCAAGCGAAGCTGCCCCGAGATACCGCCCCGAGCCGCAGACCAGCACCGCCTTCCCGAACGTGCCCTTGTGACTGTTTTCGGGTCGGGACGGCAGGAAGGAGGCTGCCAGCTTTGCATCGGCCGCGATCAGCCTCATATCTTCATTACCGCCGCAGTTTTTCGGAATGCCTATATCCGCCGTGTTGATCCTGCCGCATTGCTCCCTCGCAGGTGAGATCAGCATACCCAGCTTCGGCATATGGAATGTGACGGTCTCGTCAGCGGTGAGCGTACCCTTGCTTACCTGTCCGCTCAGGCAGTCCACACCCGAGGGGCAGTCACAGGCAACGGTATAAGCGCCGCTGTTTCGGCATATTGCGAACAGCTCCCCGATCTGTCCCCGCAGCTCACCGTGAAAGCCCGTGCCGAAAACACAGTCCGCGATAACGCCCGCACTGTTTATGACCTCCCGTAAAGCGATCGCCTGCTCGAGCGATATCACCTTGCAGCTTCCGCCGAGCTTTGCAGCCGCAGCCTTTGCAAGCTCGGTCTTAGGCTCTCCGCAGGCGACAACAGTCACTCCGAACCGCTCCCGTCCGCCGCTGTCACGGCAGCTCTCTGCAAGCCGCGCAGCAGCCACATAACCGTCGCCGCCGTTATTGCCGCTGCCGCAAAGCAGCAGTATATCATTATGCTTATTCTCTTCCCCGTCCCTCTCCGACGCTGCCGAAAGCAGCCGATCGGCAAGCGCTGTGCCTGCGTTGTCCATCAGCTGCCGAAGCGAGATGCCGCAGGAAACGGCATACTGCTCCGCAGCACGCATCTGCTCGGGTGTAAGCACTGATCTCTCGTTATCCATAACTATCCCTTCGGTTTTCGATATCCGCTATTTGGCAATTGGTAATTGGTATTTGGTATTCGGTATTCAGTCACGCGGTGTCGGGAAGGCGATGCAGACCGCCTGTGCCAGCTCTGCCGTATGCGTTATGCTTATCGAAAAGCTCAGACCGCGTTCCTCGGCTATGCGCTTTGCCCTGCCGCTCAGCCGCAGATACGGTGCGCCAAGCTCGTCCCGCAGCGCCTCGACCTCGGTGAGCAGGAAATCCCTCACGCCCGTACCGAGAGCCTTCGAGAACGCCTCCTTGACCGCCCAGTTGCCCGCAAGCGAATCGTATCTCATCTTCTCGCCGCAGAACAGCTCCTGCTCCGTCTCGGAATACACCCGCTCGATAAAGCGGCGGCTGCCGCAGCCCTTTTTGATCTTTGCAATCTCCACCAGATCGGTGCCTACCGTAAACATATCACTGCCTCATCGTCCTCGGAAGGAACTGCTTCACGAGCCCGATAAACTCCTCGTCGGGCGTGAAATACACAACAGTGTCACCGAGGCTCTTGTGCCGTACCCGCAGATAATAATCGGTCAGCTCGGGGTCGTTGGCGGTCGCGGCTACATAGGTGTCGGCATTGTCGGTATCCGCGCTGTCGTCTGCTACACCGAAGGCTGTGGCTGTCTCAAGCTTGACGGTACAGAGACGCTTGCGCGAACGCTGAGCTATGATCTTGTCAAAATCCACCTCGCCGTTGGTGATGATATACTCATACTCAACATACATACTCGTCACCAGATAATAACCGCCGTAGAGCGCTCCTCCCGCAAGTATCAGACCGATCATCATAAGCATGCCCCCGAAGGTGAGCACAAATATCCCCGCCGCGATCAATACCGAAGTGATAGTTATAAGTATCTTCTTCGCAGTGTCGCTGCTGTCCTGAAGCTTTGTTACATTCTGTTCCTTGAATACGTCCATAGAAATACCTCTGTTCCTTTAGTGTTATTTGTTTGAGTCCGCAGTACCGACTGAAACGGCGGAAGCCGTTTCATACATCCTTGCCGCAAACTCCTCCGCACTGCCGTCATTGTACAGCACGCTGATCGCCGCATCATCGAACACCTTCATGAGTGCCGCGCTTTCAAGATACGGGCTCATCACACCGATATCGGGCGAAGCTGCGAGCTTGTCGTTCGCTTCCCGCTGTACTCCCGTAAGCATATCGTTCGCCTCAAGCACCTCGAGCATCGACTTGCTCAGCGGGATACCCTTTTCTAACCCCTGCCGCTTTGCCATATCATGATTGTTCAGCAGGAAGTTCACAAGCTTTGCTGCCGCCTCGGGCTGCTCGGTGTCACGCCTGATGCAGTACATACTCGTGGGCTTCGCATACCAGCCCGAGAGCTTGCTCCCCTCGGTCCTCGGATACTCACCGATGACTATTTCCATGCCGCTTTTCATGAGCGGGTCGCAGTAATAGCTCGCGTCCGATATCCAGCACAGATATCCTGCCGACACTCCGTTGGCAAAGTCATACTTGTTGTCGTCATTATAGAACTTTGTGACCTTCCCGTCTATCAGCCGCTTATAAAAATTTATCATATCGGCAAAATTCTCCTGCGTGAACCCGAGAGCGCCGCTGCTGTCAAACATCTGCCTGCCGCTGAGCTGCTCCTCGTAGGCGATGATGGAAAGCCAGGCTGCCTTTCTTGAAAGCTCCAGCGGGTATATGCCGTCGGCACTCATAAGCTCCGCCGCCTCGAACAGCCCGTCCCAGTCGGTCGGCAGCGGCAGACCGTAGCGGTCGTAGATCTCCTTGTTGTAAAAGCAGGTCTCTGTATTCAGCGCATTGGAGATACCGTTCAGCCTGCCGTTTATCATTCCGTAGGAAAGCTGCTCCTGCGTAAAGTTGTCCAGATCTATATAGTCCGAAAGCTCGTTAAGATCATAGAAGCCCTTTCCGTCGGGCGAGAAGCGGTAGAGCCAGTCGTAGTTTATCTGCATAACATCACACTCATTGTGTGCGGAATACACAACATCCATTCGGTTCTGGAACGCATCAAACTCACCGTATTCCGTCATCACGTCTATCTCGGGATTCTGCGTAACAAAGTCCTTGATCGCAGACACGGTGTAGCTGTGCCGTATGTCCTTGCCCCACCAGGAGAAGGAGATGTTGACTGCCCCGCCGATATCGGTCACCTCCTGCTCTCCGCAGGAGGTAAGGCACATCACAGCTGCAAGTGCAGCAGCAGCGGCGGCTTTTCTCAGTTTCATTTTCTGCCGCCCCCCTTTCTGCCCTCGGGCTTCTCCTGATAAATGCACATCTTGTCCTCGCTGCCGACGGCTTCCTTCAAGGCTGTCTTTGCCTTATATTCCAGCTCGTCAAACGTCTTGCCGTGATCGGGATATATGCACGCGCCGATCGTGATATCCAGCCTGTAGTCGCCGTTCTCACCGACATACACCTCGTTCAGACTGCGGCGCAGCTCCTTGAAGCCTGCCGCAAGATCGTTATGCGCCTTAAAGATATCAAAGTCCGAAAAATCGCTGAACACGACAAAATCACGGTCTATATTCATTCCCACCGCAGTTTCGTTTCCGAACTGCCCCATAATGATCTCTGCGACCTTTTTGCGGCTCTCGCCCGCAAACTCACTGCCGAGCCGCTCCTCGATCAGCTCCAGATCCTCTATCCTGATAAGCGCATAAGCCCATGTCCCGCCCACGAGCGAGATCTCGATCAGATCGGATATCCTTTCCTCACAGTAATACGGTGTCAGCACTCCCGTTACCGAGTCGATCCTTTCCTCTGATACACGCGGGGTGCGCTTTGAGGAATACACAGAGCTTATCATAAATCCCGCGATCACGAACATCAGCATCATCGAAAGCCCGATTATCACCACCGTAGTCTCGATAGAGTTCTGATTGCCGAGAGCGCTCCGCCCGGGTGTGACCACCGCATAGAGCCTCCAGCCGTTGAAGATCTCCAGCGCGGAGCAGATCAGATCCTCGTCAGCGATAGTAACATTGATCCTGCCGTCAAGCTTGTTCAGTATCTCGAACGGCATCGTATTCCCGTAAGAGGTGCCTGTGTTTTCGGCAGAGTATATTATCCTGTTATCCTTGTCCACCACATACAGGGAAAGGCTGCTCGTGTCGATCAGCTTTCCGAAAACGTGCCCGAACCGCGTCGAATACACCGAGGAGATGAAAACAGCATTGCTGTTCACCCTTTTAAGGTAGCAGATACGCGATACGTTATCCGAGTAGAAAACATTCCAGCTGTCATCATTCCCGTCCAGCAGCTCCACCGACCTTTCGTATGCCGCCGTCCCGAAATGATCGAGCGTGCCGTCCGACACGATGCCCGCAGTGGTATTGTTGCTGTATATGATCCCGAAATCGCAGTAATCCGACATATAGCTCGCCGTTGTCAGCAGCTCGGTAAGCCTGTTCCTGAGTGTGATCTCATCGCGGGTGTATTCACTGCCCTTCGGATAGAATGCCGACAGCTGCTTGTCCTCGAATGCGATGCACGATGCCATCTCTATATTCTCGCAGAAATTTGCGACGTTCCTTGCCGACTGCATGGCTGCCACACCGCAGTAGTTTTCCGACTGAGCATTCAGCGCACGGCCGCGCGAAATAAGAAAATACCCCGTCAATGCGCCGAACGCAGCCAGAGCTATTATCAGATATACTATTATCATCGTGTTGCGCATCGAAATGAGCCGCTCAGTTTCATTATGCTCGTTCACCGTGTCACCGTCCCGTTACGTTTTTTAATATCGGCCCTGAATACACCAAACCGTATCCCGACCATGTTGTATACTGCCGCAGATGATGACCTGCCCTACTGTCTGCGGTCGCCGCAGGCAGCAGGGTAAATGGTCATATACTGCAATACGCGGCAAAGCCGAGAGAGCATTTTTACGGCTCTCGGCTTTGAGACAGATACCTGTTTATCCCGTCCGCGATCACAAATGCGACCTCGCGCTGATACTCGGCAGATTCAAGCTTAGCAGCCTCCTCGGGATTTGACAGAAAGCCGCACTCCACCATCACCGCGGGGCAGGAGGCATTATGTATAAGAAACAGCTCGTCACCCACGGGCTTTGTTTCCCGCTCGTTATCGGGCTGGAGCCAGATGCGGAACCTCTCGCGGAGCGTTTCGGCAAGCGCTTCGCTCTCGCTGCTGCCCGCGCGGTAGAACATCTGCGCCCCGCTGTACTTGGGGTCGGTAAACTGATTCTGATGGATAGATACCGCAAGTGCTGCGCCGCTGCCGTTTATGAGCGCGAGCCTGTTATCCATGTCGGACTTTTTCTGCTTTGCAAGACCCTCTACTCCGCTGTCATGTACCGAGATATCCTCCTCCCGGGTGCATCTCACATCATAGCCCAGCAGCGTGAGCATATCCCTTGCTGTGAGCATCACCGAAAGGTTTATCCCCTTTTCCGCAGTTCCGTTGACCGAGACACAGCCGCCGTCCGCGCCGCCGTGACCTGCATCGAGCACTATCACCGTGCGCTGCGCTGCCGCATCTGCCGAAGTCTCAACAGTCTCTCTGCCCTGCCTGACCTGCCCGTCAGTAAGCTGATAGCCGACTATCCCCGCCGCGATCACTGCCGCAGCAGCTCCGTATGTAAGCAGCTTTTCCCTGATACCTATTCCCATACCGATGACCCGTCCTTTCAAATATACTGATAGATACTATGCTGAAAGGACGGCTCATATGACAAGCCGCAATGCTCACTTATCCCTTGTCTTTTGACTTTTTCACATCTGCACCGAAGCGGTACCAGTCGCCGTCGATACGGTTTTCATCAAGATACCCCTCGGGATAGTAGGACCCGCTGCTGCTCTGTGCCTCGGGGCTGATATAGCAAAGCCCCGAATTGACATCGGTGTAGAACCTCACCTCATGTCCCGAGAGCGTTATCTTCTGCACGCCCGCATCACCGAGCGCAGTTATATCCGCCGATACGGGAAAGTCCTTGTACTTCTCCGCCAGAAACTCGGCAGAGGCATAGGTGCTGCGCTTTGGCTCCTTCGCTGTCCCGTCGAGGTCTGCATCGTCCTTCGCACTGTCGTTATCCGCATCATCGGGTCTGAAATCCGCTCCCCCGCCCTCGCCGAAAAAGCGGGCGCAGCTCTCGAACGCCGCCCTGTTGTCTTCCAGCAGCGACTTCATTCTGCTGTCCGAATGTTTGTACACTTCCACCGCCATGCCGACGGCAAATATCAGCACCGCCGCGATGATGACGATCAGCCTGACGGGTATTTTCCTTTTTGTTTCTCTATTTACGGTCTCCTCAGTCTGCCCGTTCATTTGCGGTATGCCTCCAGTCTGTAGATCGGGAAGCCCTGCTGTGAGAAGCGCTGCTCGTACTCGGTCACAATATTGTCCAAAAAATCGGACTTGTGCAGGTCGAGCGAGATATTCTTCATCGTCCAGCCGCAATCGGAGAATTCCTCCAGAGAAAACTCAAAGAAGCCGCGGTTATCGGTCTTCTGATGTATCTCGGCATGAGGCTTCATCAGCACCTCGTAGATCGACAGAAAGCGCCTGTGCGTCAGGCGGTGAGAGGCATAGCTCTTCTTCGGAAAGGGGCAGCTGAAATTCAGATAGATGCGCTCTATGCTGCCCGCGGGGATATAGCTTTCAAGATACTCCGCACCGCCGCGCAGAAAACGTACATTTTCAAGTCCCAGCGCGATCGCCTTCGCTGCTGCGTCCACGATGACATTGCTCGCCTTTTCCACCGCGAGAAAATCAACATCGGGGCGGCGCTGTGCCAGCTCACATATGAACTGCCCCTTGCCGCAGCCTATCTCAAGCTCGGTGGGGGCATCTCTGCCGAACAGCTCCCGCAGGTCAAGTATGCTCGCGGTATCCTTGACCTGATAGTTGCGGTCCTCCCTGTCCATATAGATTATCATATCTCCGCACTCTGCAAGGCGCTCCTCGAGGTGCTTCTTTCTTCTCATTCGCATAAGCTGTCTCCTTATCTGATCCTGCGTGACGCAGCCTTGAACGCATCGGGATTATGCTCGAACCAGTCCTTGTCGGAGGTGCAGCTGCGCCACTCGACCGCAAGCCCTGCCAGCGGGTCTGCGATCGGATAGACCGTCAGCATGATCTCGGCGTCCTCCGCAGCCTTGTACTCGGGTATTACCCTGAAGCTGTAGGCCGAAGCGATATCCGCAAGAAATGCCGCACTGTCCGCCTTCTTCTTAGGCGGCCGATACTCCTCCAGCACGGCATCGGTGAACTTCGCCTGATAGATATGCTTGCCGTCGCTCTTGACGATACGGGCGAGCTTCTTCGTCGTGGAATGCGCCCTGCCGTCTCGGGTGAAGCGCATCTCTATCGTACCGAGCGTAAGGTCACCCTTCTCAACAGGCTCTCCCGAGAAGGAAACGACTATCCCCTTCTGCGAGGCATCTCCCGCGCTCGTCACCGAGAACGAGAACGGCAGCCCGTCGATCAGCACCTTTCCGCAGGTGCCGATCTTCACTTTAACGCCGCGCTTTTTCATCATATCCATCTGCTTTTTGGCAAGCGCGAGTTTTTGGTTAAGTTTCATACTGCAACTTCCTCAGTATATATAGTATATCATGTCCGTGAACGCGGCAGCTCAGAGAGCTATCTCCGTTCCGCCGAACGGCCTTACCGAGAGTACATAGCAGCTGCCTGCACCGAAAACATTTTCCATTGCAGCCTTGAACTCACCGAGTCTGGCATCGGGAACGAATGCCTGCACCGTGCCCGCAAAGCCGCCGCCGTGAACACGGTAAGCGCCCTCGTCCCCGAGCACCCTCTCGGCTATATACAGCGCCACCGAAAGCCCCTGGTGTGCGGGGTCGCTGGCGGCAAACACATTTTGCAGATACATATACGACGATCTGCCCGAGCGCTTCACGGTATCAAAGAATGCCTTGACATCGCCTGCGGTAAGCGCCGCCTTCTCCTCATCCACACGCACGTTCTCGTCAGCAAAATGCAGCGCCCGCAGCACTGCACGGTCGGAAAACTCTTCCCTGAGCGCGGGGAGCTCTGCGATAAGCTGCGCACTCGTGATATCCCCGAGCACCTCTCTGCCGAAATGCGAGGCGATCTGCTTCATCTCCTGCGGGATAGCGGCATACTCGGGCGTGAGATCGGCATGGCTGCCCTTGGTGTCCACGATGCACAGGCTGTACCCGCAGGACGCAAGATCAAAGCCGATCTGATCTATGACAGGCTTCTGCGGATCGGCAAAATCTATCGTGATGAAGCCGCCCACCGACGAAGCCATCTGATCCATCAGACCCGAGGGCTTGCCGAAGTACACATTCTCGGCATACTGCGAGAGCTGCGCGATCTCCACCGCAGATACCGCGTGGTCGTTATACAGGCCGTTTAAAATGTTTCCGATCAGCACCTCAAAAGCCGCCGAGCTGGAGAGCCCCGAGCCCTTGAGCACATTAGAGACGGTATATGCCTTGAAGCCGCCTATCCTGTGACCGTTCTTCACAAAGCCCGCTGCCACGCCCCTTATCAGCGCCGCGGAGGTGTTTAGCTCCTCCTGCCTCACGGCAAGGTCGGAGGTATCGACTGTGTCCTTCGGGAAGCCTGCCGACTTGACCTCTATTATGCCGTCATCGGTCGGGAGCACCATAGCGATAACATCGAGCGATACGCCTGCCGCCAGCACCCTGCCGTGATTGTGATCGGTATGATTGCCGCCGACCTCGGTGCGCCCGGGAGCCGAGAACACGCGGCTGTGCTCCGTGCCGAAGAACGCTTTGAACTCCTTTGCAGTCTCGTCATAGCGCCTGCGCTGCATCTCGAGCGCATCGGGGGTATATATCTCTTCAAGAGTATGTACTGACATTTTTCATTTCCTCCGTATATGTACAATTTTCAGGACTGTTATCCCTTCCACGGGCGCTTTCCTTCAAGCCAGCCCTTTTTCTTCCAGTAGCGAAGATCGGACGGGCTCTTCAAAATGAACTGCAGCTCTCTGCACGCATTGAACAGCCCCCTGGTCTTTGGCCCGACCCTGACTTTGCCGACGTTCTGAAAGATCTTATCCGCCGTCTTATCAAGAATGCGGTCGATGCTGAGCTTCCTGCCCTCGTCAACGCTCTCCCAGTCTATAGCGCGTACCGCAAAGCCGAGGCGGTATATCTTAGGTACACCCCAGAAAAGCAGGCTGTCCGACATATCCTTGTTGGCGCTCTTCATTCCGCCGCCCGCGGCCGTCGAGATGCACACTCCCTGCTTCGAGAACATTCTCTCATCGGGACGGTGCGGCATCCAGCGGTAGCCGTAATGGTCGAGCAGCGCCTTCATCGAGCCCGTTGCGTGCAGCACATAAACAGGGCTTGCCAGTATTATGACATCGGCCTCGTTGAGCGCCTTGGTTATCGGTGCCAGCTTTTCATGATGAGGGCATTTTTTCGCACCCTCACGAAAGCAGCGGGTGCAGCCGCAGCAATGATCCCCGAAATCACGCGGCAGCATAAACTCTGTAAGCTCCCCGCCCAGCTTCATCGCCAGCGAGCGGGCAATGTGATAGGTCGAGCCCTTGTGGCTCTGACCGTGAATGATCGTGACCTTCATTTTATTTTATCTCCTTATAGCTTCCCAGAAAGCGGAAATACGAAAGCTCATATTCAAGCTCCGCCATAAGTCTTGCCACGGGCGGAGACGACAGCGAGCCCTCAAAGTCGAGATAGAACACCACATCAAAGTCTGTATTGGCGATCGGGCGGGATTCGATCATCGTAAGGTTCAGACCCGCAGCCGAAAACTTTGTGAGCATTCTATAAAGCGAGGAGGACTGGTGCGGCAGCGCCAGCGACACCGATATGATATCGGCTCCCTCGGGACAGAACGCCTGCTTTGAAACTAAAATGAACCGCGTTGCATTCTTATCGGCATCGGCTATCCCGCGGGCTATTATTTCAAGCCCGCGCTCCTTGGCGCATTCCTCCGAGCAGATGGCGGCATACGGTCCCTCCGCGCCGGCCACGAACTCGGCAGCGAGCGAGGTGTTCTCGCTCAGATGAGGCCGCAGACTGTGCTCGCCGATGAACCGCGAGCACTGCATCAGCGCCTGATCGTGCGACCATACCTCACGCACATTCTCAAGCTTCACGCCCTTGCGGACGGCAAGGCAGTGAGATATCTTCACCTTGCAGGTCGCGCAGATCATCAGCTCATATTCCTTCAGCAGCTCGTAGGTCAGACCGACCGAGCCTGCCGTGGAATTGACTATCGGCAGCACACCGAACTTGGTCTCGCCGCTCTCGACTGCCTTGAACACCTCCCGAAACGAGGGATAGAATCTCGGCTCAAAGCTGCCCGAGAACTTTCGGCAGGCAAAATGCGAGTAGGAGCCGCTTATCCCGGGCACGGCACATACCGCCGCCTCAGACAGATCGAGCGGCACGGTCTCGGGGGCAGTCCTGTCGCTGAATATCCGCTGGAACTGAAGTGTCTTGGAAATATCCATCATTGTCGTGAACAGCACGTTACCGCCGCCCCTGAGCCAGTCGGGCATATCGCGGCTCACGCGCTCAAGTATCTCCTTTTCGCGGCCGCCCTGAAACACGGGCAGCCCCTTTTCCTGCTTATACTCCGCCACACCGATACACAGCTCCATGCGCCTTTTGAACAGCTCCTCTATCTGTGCATCTATCTCGTTTATTCCCTGTCTGAGTTCATTCAAATCCATTTTATCACCATGATCCAAAAAGAATTATTTCCGTCAAAACAGCTCTGCCACTTTATCAAGGCTCGGGCACACTGCCAGCAGCAGCGGCATGATGTCCTCCGAGGGCTGCGAGCGGTCGGGTATCATAACAACGTTCAGCCCCGCAGCCGCAGCCGAGATAATGCCGTTCGGCGAGTCCTCGAGCGCCATGCACTCAGCGGGGTCAAGCCCCAGCTGCTCACAGGCAAAGCTGTATATGTATGGCGCGGGCTTGCCGATCTTTATCATATCGCCGCAGATCAGCTTATCGAAGCTGTCTGCCACACCCGCTCGGGCAAGGTACCCCCTTGTCCGCTCCTGATCGGTGGCAGTGCAGACTGCCCGCTTTATCCCTCTGCTGCCGAGAAAGCCGAGCAGCTCATCGAGCCCCTTCTTCTTGGGTATCCCGTTCTCGGAAAGGTATGTGTTCATCAGCTCTATCCTGCGGCCGCGCACCGCCCGATAGTCAAAATCCTCCCCGAGCTGCCTTTTCAGATACGGCTCCGAGAACCTGCGATGCATCGAGCGTATCGCAACGGTATGCTCGGGCTTCATATCGAAGCCGTGCTCCCTTGCCGCCTGTATCCAGAACCTCCCGAGCAGCACCTCGGTATCGAACATCAGCCCGTCCATATCGAACAGCACAGCCTTTATCACAGCAGCGCACCGCCTTTCTCTGTAAAATACAAACACGCAAATTTACTTGGCAGCCTCCGATGCCCTTACCATATCGCAGATAGTTCTTGCACAGCCGTCGGTGCCGAGAGTGGTGCTGTTGAGGCAGATATCATAGCTCTGCATCGACGACCAGTTCTGTCGGGTGTTCACATTGTAAAAGTCCCCGCGCTTCTTGTCATAGCGTTTGAGCACACCGGCCGCATCATCGAAGGCGATCCCGTGCTCGTTGACAGCTCTCGAAACACGGCTCTCCTGATCGGCATAGACATACACCGTAAGCGTGCGGGTAAGGCTCTTGAGGATATAACCCGCGCAGCGCCCGACGATAATGCACGGACCCTTGCGGGCATACTCGGCGATTATCTCGGTCTCGGCGGCGAACACCTTCTCGAACATATCCAGCTGGTTCTCGCGCCGCAGATGCAGCCCCGCTCTTATCGGGCTCATCACCCACTCCTCGAACTTCCTGATCTCGTCCGCCGTGATGCCGAGCCTTTCGGCGGCCTTATCAACGATCTCCCGATCATAGCACGGCACGCCCAGCAGTTCTGCGGTCTTCCTGCCGATCTCGCTGCCGCCGCTGCAATACTGTCTCTCGATAGCAACTACATTTATTTTTGACATAACACTGCCTCCTTTTCAAATAATATCCCATTGTATTGATTATACCACGAAAAACGGCAAAAGTCAACAAGCTGTCTTCACCCTAGCGCGGGCGGCGCAATTCCCTCGCCGACAACGGAGAGCGAACCGATCCCTTGTTCTGGCTCGGGGCGTACTGCCTACAAATATTTTACACTAAGTCTTCACCCGGTCGCAGCGGCGACAGCGCAATGCCGTCGGTCGCAGCGGCGACAGCGCAATGCCGTCGGTCGCAGCGGCGACAGCGC
>CAMOFU010000046.1 GCA_946613705.1 uncultured Clostridia bacterium | reverse complement strand
GGCTGACGAACGATCAGCTTGAGAGTCTCAAGGCCGAAATAATCGTCGATATCTCTGCCGTTAATGGTGATCTTGCCCGTACCCTCGTAAACACGAACGCGAGCAACCGAATGCTTTCTTCTTCCTGTACCGTAATAATAGGGCTTCTTGGATTCGTACATCTTAGCTGCTCCTTTCATTAAAACTCGTAATTCTCGGGCTTCTGAGCGGCATTGTTGTGCTCAGCACCCTTGTATACTCTAAGCCTCTTGGCAGCTGCTCTGCCGAGAGTGTTGTTGGGCAGCATTCCCTCAACTGCAATTCTCATTGCTCTGTCGCTCTGCTCTGCCATCAGCTTGTCGTACTTGATCTCCTTGAGACCGCCGATCCAGCCTGTGTGCCATCTGTAAGCTTTCTGCTCAAGCTTCTTGCCTGTCAGAACAGCCTTGTCTGAATTGATGATGATAACATGATCTCCGCAGTCTGCATGGGGTGCATATGTGGGCTTATGCTTGCCGCGAAGGATATGTGCAGCCTTGGCAGCTACACGGCCGAGGGACTTGCCTTCGGCATCAAGGATATACCACTTGCGGGTGATATCACTTGTCTTGGGCATATATGTTGCCATAGTTTTTCCTCCTTTTTAAGATCAGGAACTGTTTCACAGTCCTTGCCATACGTCCGAACTTATGATTCGGCTCACAACATTTGCTATTATACACTATTGTTCCGCAAAAGTCAATAGGCAAAAACAAAGAAAATTCGGAATTTTTAATTTATAACCCTCTCACGCTTGATTTCTCTTGATTTTTCTTCATTTCTCTCGATTTCTTGAATCTCATTTCATTTTTACTTTCTGTATATAAAATCAGATCGCAGAAGCGGAAATAAAGCAGTTGTGCAATATCTATGGTCTGTTTTACGGCACAGACAGACGGTTCGGGAGATCCCGATAAGACACAAAAAGGACAGCGTCCCCTGTTAAGAAGCAGCTGTCCTATTTCTCATATCACGCAGTATGATACTGCAAAAGGTCTCACATGACAGTAAGCTTGATATTCTGCCTGGCATCGCTTGCATCAACAAAAACATTCATAGCCTGAGATGCAAATGATTTATCATCGATCTCATCAAAATCCGATACCATGAGCTCTATCTGTTTATCTGTTTTCATCAGGTACTGCGAGAGCGATTCAAGAGAGTCTATCTCAGCATCACCGATCAGCGAGTCCATATATGCCAGAAAATCATCTTTATCACGCAGCTTTATGTCATCTATCAGCAGTAACATTTTATACTTCCTTCCATATTATTATATATACAGTATAACACAGCTGCCGATAATTAAAAAGTGTTTGTGAACTTTTTTAACAAAACATTTACAGTTCGTAGGCTATAACACCGTCGTTTACACTTTTGGCCTTGCCTACCGCTATCTTGCAGCTGCTCATTATCTCGGAATTGGTGACGATGACAGCAGCCTCGGCATTTTCCTTGCTGCAAATAACATCTCCTGCGGAAAGCATCTGCCCCACTTCAACAGCAGGTTCGATGATCTCGTCCTTACTGTCCGCCGTGATACAGACAAGCAGAGAAACACCGTCCTCCATATCGATCGCATAGGTATGGCCGTTATCGGAGATATCGCATAGTATCCCGTCTGCAGGAGCTACGATATCCTTATCCGCACAAGCCACTCCAAAACCTTCACCGAGTATCTTTGAAGAGATCGCATCGTTTGATACAAGAGATATGTCGAACACCTCACCTGTACAGCAAGTTCTTATGATATGCTTCCTTGAATTATTCTTCTTGCCATTGCTATTATTATTGTTATGATTAGCTTTAGCTCTGAACAGTGTCAAACCAAACACCTCACTTTTCTTCTACATATTATTTTAACAAATTATATTTTATTTTTCAATAGTTTTTTGACTAAAAAAGTTATTCAAGAAATAATTTGTTAATATCGACGAAAGTAGTGTATTTAATTATGAACGACTTTGTGTATATTGTCCACACAAACGAAACAGGTCGTACACATCAGATTAATAATTGCAATGTGCTTGCCGCCAGCGATTGACGGCGGAGTAAAGATATGTTATAATATTAACAGATTTCGGTGCGAAGCATATACGAGTGCGCCGACTATAACGATCGCTAATATGTCGGAGGATAGATCATGCTCATTGACCTTGAACACATATACAAATACTTTAACGGTGAGGCGCTGCTGAAGGATGTCTGTATGACTGTTGAAAACAACGAGACCGTAGGTCTCATCGGCAGGAACGGCTGCGGCAAGACTACCCTGCTGAACATCATAACAGGGCGTACAGGCTTTGACAAGACCGCAGAAGGTCTTGGCTCCGTATCGGTGAGCGGAAGCTGCGTTATCGGCTTTTTGCAGCAGAACAGCGGGCTTGACAGCAGCAGGACTATATGGCAGGAAATGCTCCGTGCATTTGACCCTCTGCTTGATGCCAAGAAAAAAATGGAAGAGCTTGAAGCGAAGATGACTTCCCTGCCCGCAGATCAGCTTGAGCTTATCAGCGGGGAGTATTCTCAGCTATCATCTTATTTTGAAGCGCATGACGGCTACCGTATGGACGTTAAGATCAAGATGATACTGAACGGTATGGGTTTTGGAGAAACGCCCAATGACAGACAGATATCTTCCCTTTCGGGCGGAGAAAAAACTCGGCTGGCACTGGCGAAGCTGCTGCTCGAACAGCCCGACCTGCTGATCCTCGACGAACCTACGAACCACCTTGATTTCAAAACGCTCACATGGCTCGAGGGCTATCTCAAAGGCTACAAGGGCTCGGTGCTGATAGTATCACACGACAGGTATTTTCTGGATAAGGTCTGCACCCGCATCTGTGAGATCGAGAACGGAAGACTGACCTCATTCAAGGGCGGCTACTCGGATTATCTGATACAAAAGAAAATGAACGTTGAAAGGCAGGTCAAGGAATACGAGGCACAGCAGCGTGAGATAGAAAAGCTGGAGGATTACATTGTACGAAACAAGACCAGAGCATCGACTGCCAAGATGGCGAAATCAAGAGAGCATATGCTTGAACGTATCGAGCGTATCGACAGACCGATCACATATGTCAAGCCGCCGAAGATCAGGCTCGAATACGATATAGAGCCAACCAAGGACATAGTAAAGGTGCAGGGCTGCCCTGTTGCTGTAGGAAATGGAGACAAGCAAAAGCTGCTCGTGCCGTCGCTGGATATGCATATCAGGAGAGGCGAGCACACTGCTATTATCGGCCCCAACGGCATCGGCAAGACTTCGGTGCTGAAACTGATACAGGGGCTTATTCCGCACGAAGGGGGGAGCATCAGCTGGGGCGGCAATGTAAAGATAAGCTATTTCGATCAGGAGCATTCGAGCCTTGATATGCACGATACAGCACTCGGCTCGATAGACCGCAGGTTCCCGCGCATCTCAGAACAGCAGGCAAGGAATATGCTCGGCTCTGTGCTTATCAGCGGAGAGGACGTTTACAAGCCCGTGTCTGTGCTGAGCGGCGGCGAACGCGCCAAGCTGTGCTTCGCTCATATGGCACTTCAGCGCGGCAATGTGCTGATACTTGATGAGCCCACAAACCATATCGACCTCGGAACGAAGGAGGTCCTCGAAGATGCTCTGGCTGAGTTCAAGGGAACGATCATTCTCGTATCGCACGACCGCTACCTTATAAATAAGGTAGCAACGCGGGTGATTGAGCTATCCGCCGAGGGTGCGCGGAGCTTTGAGGGCAACTATGACGCATATGCAGCAGTTATCGAAGCGGAGCAGGCAGAGGCAGAGCGCGGCCGACAGGAGGAGAAGGCTGCTCGGCAGCTTGCGGCATATAATGCGAGCAAGCAGAAGCAATACCGTTCCAAGCAGCAGCGCGCCGAGGACGCAAAGAGACGTGCAAGGATCAAGGAGCTTGAAGCGGAGATAGCGGAGCTTGAAAACAGGATCGCGGAGCTTGAAACAGAGATCTCCGACCCCGAGATAGCTGCGGACTTCCCTGCTATGAGCAGCCGCTGCGCTGAGCTTGATGCTGCAAGGCAGAAGCTTGAAGAAGATATGGAGCTCTGGCTCGAGCTCGGGAGCGAGGAATGAGCAGTCGGATAATAACAGACAGCATGATAGCACAAAAGCATAATAACATAATACGGGTATTCCTGACCGAAAAAGGAATACCCGTATTATTGTTATTTGAGAACAGAGCCGTTACTCGTCCTCGCACTCGATTATTATAACGTTCTTTTCTCCGCTCTCGATGACAGGGGCAAGCTCGCTCACAGTCTCGGGCTCCTCCTCAGCCTGTTCTTCCGCAGGGAAAACCTCAAACAGTCTGCCCGTGAAAGGCGGCAGCTCGATCCTTGCAAAATGACCGATCCCGTTAGCCATGATCTCTTCGGGAGTATCGGGCTTGTGTACGGTACCGCTGTAGATATCCCAGCTGCTGTTGAGCAGCTCCCGCAGCAGGCAGCTGTCGCCCATCGGCACACTTACTGTCCTCGGCTTAGTTGACAGATTGAACACCGCTGCTATCCTGTCATCGCCGCATATACGCTCATATGCATATACACTTTCTGTCTCGGCATTGACTATCAGCCAGCGGAAGCTCTCGTTTGAATAATCTCCGTCAAACAAACAGCGGCGGGTAGTATACAGCTCGCTCAGCTTGCCGAAATACTCGCGGAAGCTGTCGTGCTTGGGATATTTGAGCATGAACCAGTCAAGCTCCTTCTTTTCGTCCCACTCACGGAAATGGCCGAACTCGCTGCCCATAAAGGTAAGCTTTTTCCCGGGGTGGGTGAACATATACATATAAAGCGCCCGTGCCTGCGGAAATTTGTCTTCGTAATCGCCCCACATCTTCTGAATGATCGTTGCCTTTCCGTGTACATTCTCGTCATGAGAAAACGGAAGAATGTAATGCTCGTTGTAAAAATACATCATCGAAAAGGTGAGTTTATGATAATGCGCGGGGCGCTCTGCGGGAGGGGTCTTGAAAAAGTTTATCGTATCGTGCATAAAGCCGAGATCCCATTTATAATCGAAGCCGAGCCCGCCATACTCAACAGGAGCAGTTACCTTGGGGTATGCCGTTGAATCCTCAGCGATCAGCATTGCAGTCGGGTGGCGGCGCTGCAGACCGCTGTTCATGCGTTTAAGGAACTCCAGAGAGGTCGGATTAACGCCCCTGTGCTCGTCTCCCATCCAGTAGATAGCGCGGCTCACTGCGTCCATTCTCAGACCGTCGGCATGGAATTTTTCAAGCCAGTAATTTGCAGCCGACTGCATAAAGCAGGCGACCTCACGGCGGGAAAAATTGAAATTGCAAGTTCCCCATTCGCTGATAGTTACATTGCTGGCATTGTATTCATAAAGCTCTGAACCGTCGTATCTGATAAGCCCGTAATCATCTATCGCAAAATGAACGGGAACAAAATCAAGTATCACGCCTATGTTATTGTTGTGGCACCTGTCGATAAGCTCCATCAGCTGTGCAGCAGTCCCGTAACGAGAAGTCGGAGCAAAAAAGCCTGTATTCTGGTAGCCCCACGACTCGTCGGCAGGGTGTTCGCTGACGGGCATCAGCTCAATATGCGTAAAGTGAAAACGCTTGCAGTAATCTATCAGCTTATCTGCAATTGCGGAATAGGTAAACCAGCCGTTTTCGTTATCGGGATCCTTCAGCCATGAGCCGAGGTGCAGCTCGTATATATTCATCGGGCTGTCAAAGTTCTTTGTACGGCGGCTGATCCACTCGCCGTCGGTAAAGACGTATGCACCGAGGTCGCGCGTGACAGACGCAAAATCGGGACGCAGCTCCATTCCAAAGCCGTAGGGGTCACAATGCTCGCGGCGCTTGCCGTCCGCTCCGTAGATGATGTATTTATACTTCTGATCGAACTCAGCATTATCGACCCACAGCTCGAACACCTGCCCGATACGATTCATGGGCATCTCCTGCCAGCCGTTGAAGTCACCGACCAATGCAACGGAAGATGCCTGCGGTGCAAAGGTACGGAACACCATACAGCCATTCTCCTTATGAGCCCCGAAATATTCATAAGCATCAAAAACATTGCCCATATAAAACTCATGCATATCCATAATATCAAATCACTCCCGGATCGTGTTTGCTGACAGCACAAATACCGCAGCCTTATTAATTATAACACATTTGTTGCAAATTGTCCAGTGTTATGATCAACAACGCTGCGGCATAATGAAAAATATCCGATAACGATACTGTCAATTAAGCTGCTGCTTTATATAGTCTCTGATTTCCTGCTCCTTATCGGGCACCGAGCCGCCCCTTACAGCCAATGCTTCGATCACGTTGGCATCGGGTTCAAGCTCTCTGATCTTCTGTACGGTAGACGAAAAACCGCTGCCCTCGTGTGTGACGAATACAAAGATGTTCTTTCCCGAAAGGTCATACTCGTCAAAGAACGTGTAAACAGGCATCGGCAGATCTGCCCACCAATTCGGGAACGACAGCCAGACCGTATCGCAGTCGTCAAGCTTGAAGCTGCTTTTCAGTGAGGGTCTTACATTGTCTCCCTGCTCTGCCTTAGCCTGATCGACAGTTGCATCGTAATCGACGGGATAGCTTTTTTCTGCCGCTATCTCAAAGACATCACACCCTGCTTCGTCTGCCGCCCACTCTGCGATCAGCTGTGCATTGCCTTTAAGAGTGCCGTTTACGATGTTAAGGCTGGCGCTCGAAACAGCGTCGGTATCACTCGGGAAATCCGTGTTGCCGACTCTGCTGAAATACACCGCTGCCGATTTTTTCACAGGCGCTGCGCTTACCTCCTTGCTGCCTTCGGTACTCTCACCGCAGGACGGGAGTATCATTGCACTTAATGCGATCACTGTGAACAATGCTTTTTTCATAATGCTCATACCGGTCCCTCCGTTTACTCAGCGAGCTCGATCCTGACCTCGTAATCACCCTCCAGGCTGCCTATGGTGTCGAGCGGACAGGTGATAACGCCGATATTGACCTGACTGCCGTATTTTTCAGATACGTCCTCATCCTCAAACAGGATAGTAAAATACGGTGCATCGGTGGCATAATCTATATCACCGTTGAGCCAGCCGTAATGCACTTCGTTCTCGTTGTACGGCAGCTCCTCAGTAACTCCGCAGAAATCGTGGGAATACCTGCTGACCTTTTGGGTATATGGCAGCTTCGCGATCAGAGCCTTTGCAGTATCGCAATCATTCAGCACACCCGGGATAACGGTGTCACCGAAATACATATTGATCTTCGTGCCGCCCTCCATAGGCTTTCTTGTCGGCATCGACTTATCGTCAGTCTGCATATCGGCACCGTCCGCGGCAACTCTCCTGCCGTCTGCTGCCGAAGCTGCTGCCGAGTCTGCGGAAGCTGCTGCCGAGTCTGCGGAAGCTGCACTGCCCTGACCTGCGTCAGACGATGGTGTGTCGGCACTGCCGCAGCCTGCAAGCATCATTCCGGCTATCATTGCAGCAATAATAATAGGTGTAAAGTGTTTTTTACTCATAAAGCTTACCTCCTGTTAATCCAAGCTTATCCTTATCTGTGTATCTTCACTGCCGAGCAGCTGCTCCATAGTATAGCCTGCACTGTCGGTTATGTGCCCGAGTGGTGTGTAGCTCCATGAATTCGAGCCGTAGAACACTACTATCTGATCTCCTGAATAAAGCACGATATCTCCAGATGAGGTCGTGATCTGAGTATCCTCCCTCGGAAGCTCGGCACCGATCTGCCCGACCTGTTCAAAGCCGCCGTACATCGACATTTCTATCTCCAGCGCATTATCCGAACAAAGCTCTCTAAGAGCATCGACCGCACTGTTCTTCTCCCATTCCACTGTAACGGGTATTCCCGATATCTCCAGCTGCATATGCCTTTCCTCCGATCCTTCTTCCTCTGTCGTAACATCGGCTGATTCTGTCACTTCGTTTTCTGTTACCTCGGTCACATCCCACTCGGTATTATCGGCAGCCGATGCAGCCGCTAAACTCGGCGACGGCTCGGCGGAGCCTGATGCAGGATCGGCAGCACTGCCCTCACTGCTGACAGTTTCCGTTACCGTTTTCTCCGATGGCTTAGTGTTGCCGAATACCCAAAAGCATACCGCAGCAGCGATCACGGCCACAGCAGCCGCTGTTGTTATTATACCTGATCTTTTCATTCAGCCGCCCTCCTTATCTGTTTGATTTAATTATAACATACAGCAGGCATAATTACAAATACTTATATTGAATATATAAATATGCTTGACAGTAATAGCTTGATGTGATATGATAAATGCAAGGGAGTGATGTATGTGGATATCAGAGTATTAAGGTATTTTCTTGCAGTGGCAAGGGAGCAGAGCTTTTCGGTGGCTGCCGAGCGGCTTTATCTATCGCAGCCAACACTTTCAAGGCAGTTAAAGGAGCTTGAAGATGAGCTTGGAAAGCCGCTTCTGAACCGCAGCAGCAAGGGCGTAACGCTGACCGAGGAGGGCATGATACTCCGTGCGAGAGCGGAGGAGATCGTAGCACTGATAGACAAGGCGGAGCAGGAGGTCAGGCAGAGCGGCGAGCTGATCTCGGGAATGGTGCATATCGGTTCGGGAGAAACCTATACCTTGAAGCTGATAGCAGATACCGCAAAACACCTGAATGCTCAATACCCCGAGCTTCAATACAACATCTACAGCGCAGACGGCAGTGATGTGATAGAAAAGCTTGACAAGGGGCTGCTTGATTTCGGGATAGTCTTCATGAATGTAGATACTTCAAAATACAATGTGATCGAGCTTCCGTTGAAGGATCGCTTCGGTGTGCTTATGCGCCGTGATTCGCCTTTGGCGAAAAAGGAAAGCATCGCTCTTTCCGACCTGAAGGGTCAGCCGCTGATAATACCGAGACAGCCAAACCATAATCTGTTATTTCTTGAAAGCATCGGCATCGACGAACAGAACGTAAAGATCACAGCACAGTATAATCTCGTTTTCAACGGTTCTGTTATGGCGGGCGAGGGTATGGGATACTGCATCTGCATCGACCGACTCATCAACGTAACAGGAGATAGTGAACTGTGCTTCAAGCCCTTCTCTCCACCTATAGAGACAAGCTGCTCCTTCATCTGGAAGCGCAGCGCTGTATTCTCAAAGGCCGCAGAAAAGTTCCTTGAACAGTTCACCGAGGATATGAAGGCATATAAAATATAAAGAATAAGCTGCCATTATCAGCACTTGGTTTTATTCGTGATATCAGTCACAAAACGATCCCCTCGGCGCATCCACACATTTTATGTGAGTGCCGAGGGGATCGTCATATATAGCTGAAATGCGATTCACAGCTTCTGCCTGTATTCACCAGTTCTCGTAACGTTCACCCGTGTTCAATGCTGCCATCTTATCCATTTCCTCAGCCGTAAGTTCAAAATCAAAGACCGAGATGTTTTCAAGGATATGATCTGGATTCTGTGAGCCCGGGATAGTGATATATCCTGCCTGCAAATGCCAGCGGACTATGATCTGCGCCGAGGTCTTGCCGTGAGCTGATGCGATGCTCTTTATTGTATCATTTTCAAACAGGTCCTGAGTATGTCCCCTGCCTCCGAACGGGTACCACGATTCAACGACCGTGCCGAACTGAGAAGCATATTTCTGAAACTCGGTATTCTGAAAAAACGGATGATTCTCATTTTGAACAACTGCGGGCTTGATGTCGCTTCCCGCCGTCACACGGTCAAATTCCTCGGCAGTATAGTAATTAGATATCCCTATACTTCTCAGCTTGCCGTCCTTAACTCCCTGACAGAGTGCCTTATACACATCAGTGTCGCCGCTGCCCGACTGATGTATGAGCATAAGATCAATATACCCCAGTCCGAGACGCTCAAGCGATTCATCTATAGATGCATACGCACGCTCATAATTAGACGGCATCACCTTCGTCGTGACAAACACCTCATCGCGGGTAACTATCCCTTCATCGACAGCCCTTTTAATACCTCTGCCAACGCCAGTCTCATTGCCGTAATACTGGGCGGTATCTATAAGCCGATATCCGTCCTTCAGCGCCTGATAGACAGACCCCTCGGCGGTATCATCGTCCTGTGTCCAGGTACCGAGCCCGATGATCGGCATTTCATAGCCGCTGTTGAGCTTTACTGTCTTACTATCAATATCAAGCATTGTCTCACTCACCTTGCTGTCAGATATATCGCTGCTGCTTTCCGAAACAGCACTGTTCGGGTCGCTGCTGCCGCAGCCCGCAAGTGTCAGCGCAAGCATAACTGCACCTGCCAAGACTCTCAGTCTTATCATACCGCCGCTCCTTTCATCGGTCAGCTTTATCGTAGATGCTCTTTATTATCCGTGCAGGATCGCCGACAGCGATCATATCGGCGGGAATATCCTTTGTGACAACCGAGCCTGCTCCGATGATGGCATTATCCCCGATAGTCACCCCGGGGAGAATGATGCTCCCCGAGCCGATCCACACTCCCTTGCCGATGCGGACAGGCGAGGGTATAAGGTCACCGCGTTCCTGCGGGAGCATACCGTGATTGAGTGTTGCGATCACAGTATTATGGCCTATCAGGCAGTTGTCTCCGATAAAGATGCCGCCCTGATCCTGAAACTTACAGCCCGCATTTATAAATACTGCTTTTCCAATGTGGGTATTCTTTCCGCAGTCGGTGTAAAAGGGCGGGAACAGTCCGAACTTATCATCAAGCTTCTGCCCGATAAGCTGCTCCATAAGCCTGCGAAGCTCTGCGGGCTCATGGTAGCTGCCGTTGATCTCGGACGTGATTCGCAGTGCCTCCTGACTGAGCTCATGCATTTTCAGATGAACGTCTCCGCCGCATTTGGTATGAGCTGCACTATTCATCGCAGATACAAATTCCTTGTCGGTCATAATGTATACTCCTTTTCGTTTCCTATGTTATGATTATATCACAGTATCCGACGGATTACAAATACTTATTCTGTATGCTGCATTATTCGATATTGTAATACAAAAGCAATTTCAAGCTGCAAAAGCGTATCTGCATCAGGGCAGGTGATGTACCGATAAACAAAGCACCCCGATGATCTCACTCACCGAGGTGCTCATTTATCGGATTTATCTACATAAAATAATGCTGCCGCACTGCCTTTAGTCTGTCAGATGGAATGCACCTTGTTCGCAGCATCGGAATGCTGATCTATGCCGAATTTTTTGTTCCTTCTCTGCTCAAAGAATTTCGGGGCGACCTTCGGGAACATCGCATATGTAAGGACATCTTCCTCCTGCTCTGTCCACTCGGCGCACTCCTTGCGCATCTCATCAAGCTCAGGCTTCAGGAGATCGGCAGGACGGCAGGTGATAGGCTCTTCACTGCCAAGTATCTTCTTCTGGAACTCGGGGTCGATCTCAACAGGTGTCTTTCCGTATTCGCCCTTGACAAGACCCTTGAACTCCTTAGTTACAGTCTTATAGCGCTCGCCCATGATAACGTTGAACACAGCCTGTGTTCCGACGATCTGCGAGGTCGGTGTTACAAGCGGCGGGAATCCCGAATCCTTACGAACACGCGGTACCTCCTTGAGAACGTCCTCAAGCTGGTCTGCCTTGCCTGCCTGTTTGAGCTGCGAGAGGAGATTGGAGAGCATACCTCCGGGGACCTGATAAAGCAGCGCATTGGTATTCGTTGCAAGCATAGACGGGTCGAGAAGTCCCGAATCTATGTACTTCTTGCGCAGTGTCATAAAATAGTCTCTGAGCTCATTAAGCTTGACAAGATCAAGCCCCGTGTCATACTCGGTGCCCTGGAAGGTGGCAACTATCGACTCGGTAGGAGCGTGAGATGTACCCAGTGCAAGCGGCGAGATCGCTGTATCGACCGAATCAACACCCGACTCAACAGCCTTGATGATACACATGGAAGCAAGTCCCGAGGTGTAGTGCGTGTGCAGTGCAACAGGTATCTTGACCGCCGATTTGATATCCTTCACGAGACTTGCAGCCTCGTACGGAGTAAGCAGAGCAGCCATATCCTTGATGCAGATGGAATCGGCACCTGCGGACTCGATACGCTTGGCATAATCCATATAATACTCATGAGTGAAGACCTCACCCAGCGTATAGGATATAGCTACCTGCGCATGACCCTTTTCCTTATTGGCTGCTTTGATAGCAGTCTCAAGATTCCTGATATCATTCAGTGCATCAAAGATCCTGATTATATCTATGCCGTTAGCAATTGATTTCTGAACAAAATACTCAACAAGATCATCTGCATAATGACGGTAGCCGAGCATATTCTGTCCTCTGAAAAGCATTTGCAGCTTGGTGTTGGGCATTTCCCTGCGGATAGTGCGAAGCCTTTCCCACGGGTCTTCATTCAGGAATCTGATGCAGGCATCGAAGGTCGCACCTCCCCATACCTCGGCAGAATAATAACCTATCTTATCCATCTGCGAAAGGATAGGCTTCATATCGTCGATGGACATTCTTGTAGC
>CAMOFU010000045.1 GCA_946613705.1 uncultured Clostridia bacterium | reverse complement strand
AGAAATAAATAATAAAGAAGAAAGAATAATGAATAAACAAGGTGTCCGCTTCGCGGACGAATCATGATCATCGCCAAAGGCGATACCTTTATCATTCTTTATTCTTTCTTCTTTTTTATTTTTTATTATTTATTGTTTATTATTGTATCAGTCGTTTATCACAACGTCCTGCACCGTGCCGTCAACGCTGAGTGCTCCGTCGCGTGAGCCGAAGTCGATGTAGTTGCTCGAAAGCATATGGCATTTGACTCCGCACTGGTCTATGATGATATCTCCGTTTCCTTCGAGGTCGCCGATGCCCGCAGCATAGCGGCCCTCGCATTCGAGCGTGATCTGCGAGAGGTGCAGGTCGCAGTCGAGCTTGCCGCGGTAGGTGCCGATGCATTTAAGATTGCTGCCGTGCATATTCGCCATGAACCGTCCGCTGGACATGGAGACTCTTCCCGTGCCGCCGTGCCCGACTCCTATGGCGCAGAGGTTGGACCCGCGCATCTTGGCGCTCATGCTGTAGTTCTTCACGCTGATAGCGGTGCTGCCCTCGAGAGAGCCGACTCCGATACCGTTGGTGGAGCTGATATCCCAGTTGCAGCCGCACTCGCTTATATCTATCACGCTGTTTCCGTAAAAGATGCCCAGCGTTACACAGCTCGTGCCCGAGCCCGAAAGGTTGATGACACCGCCCGAAAGGGTGATCTTCGTGTTGCCGTCGTTGTGGCCGCCGCCTATGCCCACCGCAGTCTCGCCGCTGGTCTCTATCGAGATCTCGCCGCTGATGTCAAAGGTGATGTTGCCGGGGCTGTGCTCCGAGTCGCAGCCGATGGCGAAGGAATTGGTCATCTCTGCCCTGATGTGCAGCGCACCGCTTCCCGTGACGAGCAGCGAGGCGGTGACAGGCACGCTGATGCCGCGGCAGAGCAGCTCGTTGGTGCCGTCAAGGTTTATCTCGACCTCGCTTTTATCGCCCAGCGAAATGATCGCATCGGTCCGCTCGGAGGAAAGGTAGACGTTCTTCATGGTGAACCTGCACTTCATACCGTCCTTGACGATGATGCACAGGTTGAGCAGCTTGTCCCGCTCGCCCGTGAGCGTGATGTTGTCCGCTTCGATGAACACGGCATTGTATCTGTTCGCTATCAGCTCGCAGAGATCGACTGTCTCGCCCTCCTTAGGGTGATAGCTCCTTGTGACCTCGCTTGAAAATTCAAGGTTGATATTGACGATCTCTTTCTTGATCTTCGAGGCTATCTCATAGATCATGACAGGCTTGGGTCTTGACACATAGAAGCCCTGCAGCAGATCGGAGCCCAGCTTCATCATCGTGCGCATCTCCTCGAAGGTCTCAACGCCCTCGGCAAGTGCCAGATAGCCGTTCTCGTGCATGAACTCGATGAGCCCCGCAACGAGCCGCTGCATCTTCGGCTTGGTATGTATATCCTCTATCAGCGCACGGTCTATCTTAACGACGTTCGGCTTGTACTTCACGAGGTTGGAGGTGTTCGAGTAGCCCGTGCCGTAATCGTCGATCGCCAGCTGCATATGGTTCCTGTCCAGTCTGCGGTGTATCTCCTCCAGCATCTCAGGCGACGGCTCCGACTGCTCCGTGAGCTCGATCACAAGCTTTTCCAGCAGCTCGCCGTACTGCGCCTCCAGCTCCCGCCAGTCGGCATCGGTGAGCATATGTGCGGGTATCGAATTTATAAACAGCTTTCTTGTGAGCAGTGCGTCCTGATGGCTGTATACCGCCTCAAGGGTGTTGCGCATAGTCAGCTTCTCAACATCGTATAGCCTTTTCAGCTGTGCGGCATAGCCCAGCACCTCAACGGGGCGCATACCTATGCTCTTGTCGGTCCTCATCAGCGCCTCGTATGCCACGACATCGCCTGTCCTGACATCGACTATCGGCTGGAAATGGTAAGCAAAGAGGTTATTGTCTATAAGATGCAGGAACTTTCTTATCCCCGCATACTCGCTCTTCTGGCTCTCATACTTCTCCATCGAATAGAGGCATATGCTGCCCACGCCGAGAGACACTGCCTCATAGAGCGTATACTCTGCGGTGTGCATTCTCTGCGACGGTATCTCCGACGCAGCGCCGCAGCCTGCCGAGAAGGTGAGAGAATACTTGTTTTCGGGGTCGAAATCGGGGTCGCGGTCGGTCGAGCATCTTTCGACAACGTTTTGCAGTCCGCGCAGGAACTCCTCCTCGCTGCCGCTGAAATCGGGCAGATAGAGCCAGAACCTTGTCCTCGACTGCTCCGAGATCATCAGGGTCTTGGGCGATGCGGAGATCACTGCCGAAAGAGCGGCATAGATCTGCGCGCCCGTCAGGGTCATACTGTCACGCTCCTCTATCTGTATCAGTGCGAACAGAGAGGGAGCTTTGTTTTCGAGCATAGCCGCCACGAGCCCCGACTGCGGGAACACGGGCAGTATGATATCGTCGCTGCGGTGTATCTCGCGCCTGGTCTGCTTGAGCAGCCCCGCCGTGAACTCATCGGTATTCTCTATCGTCCGCAGCATCAGTCTTGACCTTGCGTCATATTCTGCCAGCTGGGTGACTGCCTGCTTCAGTTTATCGTAGCTGATGCCGCCCTTCATGTCGAGCATCTTGACTGCATTCGCATCAAGGTCGGCTGTCCCGGTCGTATGGTCGAGCAGGAAAAAGCCCATGTCGGGATCAAGCTCCGACACGGCCTGCCAGCCTTCACCGAATATTCTGTTCCACAATGCAGATCCTACTGCCATAATGTTCAGCTCATTTCAAATGTATTTGATGTTAGGTAGCTGCCCTGCCGCAGCAGGGCTTACAGCATTACAGGTATATATACCCATTTATAATATATACCATTTTGCTCAAAAAGTCAATAGTAATTTCAAATCTTTTAACAAATTTTACAAGCTGACACATATGATTTTCCGACATATTTGCTGCGGATACAATATTAACAAAATAACAGTTGTAAAATCTGCGGGGGTGTGATATAATATATACTGGTTATGCCTATTGACAGCTGACAGTCGGGCTGCGATGCCCGACAGAGCTTTCCGAAGAGGAGGGACAGTATGCTGAAGATCATCACGGCAGCTGCGGCTGCTTCTGCGATCGCTCTGCTCTCGGCACCCGCCGCCTGTGCCGAGACTGCTTACCGTGAGGTGCCGCTGAACGCACCGCACTCAATGGTCGTTATGGGCGATTCTATCGCAACGGGCTATGGGCTTGAGGGATATCAGGGCGGCAAGGACAAGGTGCGCTCCTATGTCAATATCCTGAAGGACAAATACACTGCCGCCATGCCTGCGGACTGTTCCTTCGAGCTGGAGAACTATGCCGTGGACGGCTACACCTCCGACGATCTGCTGAACCTGCTGAACTCGGGGGACTGTGACAGCAGGCTCTCGCAGGCGGACTGTGTCGTGATCTCTATCGGCGGGAACGATCTGCTGCACGCGCTGTGGGACACTCTTTCGGAAAAGGGCATAGGCAGAGGCGGTCAGCTCGGGGCGGACGATCTGATAAAGCTGCTCACCTCCATGGGGGCGCTCAAGGATAAGCTTGACGAAAATCTGGAGACGTTTGAAAAGAACCTTGTCTCGATCGCGGAATATATCAGCGGGAAGACAGAGGGCGAGTTCTTTATTCAGACGCTTTACGACCCGCTCGAGAGCTTCAAGCTCGTCCCGGGGCTCAGCTCCGTGGCGGCGGAGAAGATCGGCAGGCTCAACGAGCTGATAATGCAGCACGCCTCCGAGCAGGGTGCCGAATATACCGTATGCAACGTTGCGCCCGAATTTGAGGGAAAGGCAAACAAGCTCACGAATATCGGGCGGATAGACATACACCCGAATGCTGACGGGCACAAGGTGATCTCTGACGTACTGGACAGGTACATCACCTCGAAGAAATACAGCTATATGCAGGCATATGAGGCAGAGCCCGCCAACACCGCGGACGATGACGGCACGACCTCGATACAGGGCAGCCCCGCAGTCGTGATCGCAGTTATCTGCGCAGGCTGTGCGCTGGCGGCGGGGGCTGCGGCAATAGCCATCACAAAGAGAGGAGAAAAAAGAAGGAATGAGAGGAAAGGATAAATGAAAGCATATCTTATCGACTTTGAAAACGTAAAAAGCAAGGGGCTGACGGGTATCGAGCAGCTCGCGCAGGACGACAAGGTGATAATCTTCTACAGCGAGAATTCGGACACGATCAGCTTTGAGATGCACCGCAAGGTGATGACCTCGAATGCGGATATCGAGTATCTGAAGGTCCGCGTCGGCGGAAAGAATGCGCTGGATTTCCAGCTCTCTACGCTGCTGGGCTATCTGCTGGCGAAGGAGCTCTACACGCACATCTTCATCATCAGCGGCGACAAGGGCTTTGACAAGCTGCACGATTTCTGGAACGTGAGCTTTGCGGACAGGAACTCCGTTACCGTGTTCCGCACACAGACTCTGGCATCGGCGGTGGCATATGCGGGCAGCCGTGCAGAGAGGACCGCACCTGCCGCAGAGCCCGAGATACAGGCAGTGACTCTGCCCGAGATCGTTTCGCAGGCAGAGGCGGAGACGGCTGAGGAGCAGGAGCCCGTGAAGGAGCAGGAGGCTCCCGCAGAGGCAGCTCCCGTCATGGAGGAGAAGGCAGAGCCCGTGCTGAAGGAGGACGTGCGGATCACCAAGACCTCGCGCAGACGCGGCAGAAAGCCTCGGTCGGCGGCGGAGCTGATACATAACTCGCTGCTGGGTATAGTGGACATCTCCGACAAGGACGCGGCGGACATACTTGCCTGCGCCGCAGAGTCGGAGGACAAGGAGGACTTCCACAATGCCCTTGCCAAGATCTTCAAGTCGCACGCGACCGATCTTTACAAGGTGCTGAGGCCCAAGTATCTGCGGATAAAGGAAGCTCTGGGCAATGAGGAGCCCGCTGAGAACACCGCGCCCGCCGAGGAGACAGCTGTTTCGGCAGCCGCGCATGAAGCGGAGCAGGAGACCGAGAAGGCGAATGAGCCTGCTGAGATCCCCGCCGATACAAATATGGATACGAATACGAACACAAAGAGACATCTGAACGACTCGGAGCTGTTCGACCAGTTCACAAGGGAGCTTGCGGCAGCGGGCATGATGGCAGATCAGCGCGTGGAGACCGTCCGCGCGGAGGAGGAGCACGCAGCTGACGACGAGGCTGACGGGCAGACGGAGAAGGCTGCCGCGGAGCCCGCGGTTGCCGAGGAGACACAGGAGCCCGAGAAGAAGCCCCGCAGGCGCACAGCCCGCAGGAAGACCGCAAAGGCGAAGAAGAGCAGGCTCACGAAGGAGCTCGAAAAGCTGCTTGGCAATGACTGCACCGAAGAGGAGATAGAAACGGTGAGCAGGATCTTCGAGGAGACCGATACCAAGCAGAAGCTGTATCTTTCGATAGTGAAGGAATACAGGAAGGACCGCGGCTGCGAGATATACAAGCTTATAAGGGCGGATTACAACGTGCTGTGCGCGTTCAGGGAGAACGCGATGCAGGAGGCTTGAAATGAAGCTGATGATCGCGTCCGACATACACGGCTCGGCATACTGGTGCGAGGCGCTGGTGAGGGAGTTTCAGAGCGGCGGCTATGACAGGCTGCTGCTGCTCGGCGATATACTCTATCACGGCCCCCGCAACCCTCTGCCGCAGGGGCATGACCCAAAGGCGGTCGCAGAGCTGCTCAACAGGCACGCTGAGAGGATACTCTGTGTGCGGGGCAACTGTGACTGCGAGGTGGATCAGATGATGCTGAGCTTTCCCGTGCTGGCGGACTATGCATGGGTGTATGCGGACGGGTGCGGGCTGTTCTGCACCCACGGGCATCACTTCAACAAGGACAGCCCGCCGCCGCTGCCGAGAGGGTCGTATCTGCTCAACGGGCATTTCCATGTGCCCGAGATCACCGACTGCGGGGACTTTACATATGTCAACTGCGGGTCGGCGGCGCTGCCGAAGAACGGCACGGCGCACAGCTATGCGGTGTTTGAGGACGGCAGCTTCGTGCTGAAAGAGCTGCGGGGGTGCTGAGCTGATGGGAAAATATATCTGCCCTGTTTGCAGGTGCAGGACGCTTGATGAGCGCGGCGGATTTGAAATATGCCCCGTATGCTTCTGGGAGGACGACGGGGACCGTGACGAGAGATCGGAGAACGGTGCCAACCGCGGGAAAACGATAGCTGCCGCACGGGAGAGCTTTGTCCGCTGCGGTGCTTTCGACAGGGAGTTCGCAGACAGGACAAGAGAGCCGAACGGGGCGGAGGTCACGGAGGAATATCTTGGGATCATCAAGATCTGTAAAACGATCGGAAATAAATCGGAGGAATCAAAAATGAAGTGGATGGGTCTTAACGAGTTGAGAGAGTCTTATCTCAGGTTTTTTGAAAGCAAGGGGCATCTGAGGATAAAGAGCTTCCCGCTGGTGCCGCAGAACGATAACAGTCTGCTGCTGATAAATGCGGGCATGGCTCCGCTGAAGCCGTATTTTACGGGGCAGGACGTTCCGCCGTCGGTAAGGTTGTGCGACTGCCAGAAGTGCATCAGAACGGGCGATATCGAAAACGTCGGCATAACCGCACGGCACGGCACCTTCTTTGAGATGCTGGGCAACTGGAGCTTCGGCGAATACTTCAAGAAGGAAGCTATCAGCTGGGCATGGGAGTATGTTACAAAGGTGCTGGAGATACCCGAGGACAGGCTGTATGTCTCTGTTTATGAGGAGGACGACGAGGCCGAGAAGATCTGGCACGAGCAGGAGGGCCTGCCGATGGAGAAGATCTTCCGCATGGGCAAGGAGGACAACTTCTGGGAAGCGGGCATCGACGGTCCCTGCGGACCCTGCTCCGAGATATACTATGACCGCGGCGAGGAGTACGGCTGCGGCAAGCCTACCTGCACGGTGGGCTGCGACTGCGACAGATATATGGAGTTCTGGAACCTTGTGTTCACACAGTTCGAGCGCCACGAGGACGGGACATATACCGAGCTCAGGCAGAAGAATATAGACACGGGAATGGGTCTGGAGCGTATCGCTGCGATGATGCAGAATGTTGACTCTATCTTCGATGTGGATACCATCAAGGCTATCCGCGACCATGTGTGTGAGATCGCGGGAGTCGAGTACGGCAGGGAGCACAAGAAGGACGTATCTGTCCGCGTTATCACCGACCATATCCGTTCGGTGACCTTTATGGCATCCGACGGGATACTTCCCTCGAATGAGGGGCGCGGCTATGTTATGCGCCGCCTTATCAGACGCGCCGTGCGCCACGGCAAGCTGCTCGGCATAGACAAGCCGTTCCTCAAGGATATAGTAAAGACCGTGGTGGACAACTCCAAGGGCGAGTATACCGAGCTGGAGGAGAAGTATGATTATATCGTGAAGCTGCTGGCTACAGAGGAGCAGAACTTCAACAACACCATCGACAAGGGCATGAAGCTGCTCGATGAGTATGTGGCACAGATGAAGGCAGAGGGCAGGACCGTGCTCGACGGCGAGAGCTGCTTCAAGCTTTCGGATACGCACGGCTTCCCGATAGACCTTACCCGTGAGATACTCGAGGAGCAGGGCTTCTCCTGCGACGAGGAGGGCTACCGCGCCGCATACGAAAAGCAGAGAGAGACTGCCCGTGTTGCAAGGGGCGGCTCGAAGTACATGGGCGCGGACGATACCGTGTTCCTGAAAATGGACAAGACCTTCCATACCGAGTTCACGGGCTATGACAGGACAGAGGACGACAGCACGATCGCGTATATCGCCACCGATGACGAGCTGACAGAGAACGCGGGCTGTGACGGGAATATCTATTACATAGTATCTGCAAAAACACCGTTCTATGCCGAGAGCGGCGGACAGGTGGGCGACAGGGGCTTCATAACCACCGCGAGCGGCAGGGCAGAGGTGCTCGACACGATGAAGGTGACTGCGGGCAAGTTCGCTCACAAGGTAAAGGTCGTCGAGGGCGGTATCGCCGTTGGGCAGGAGGCACACTTTGCCGTTGACAGACAGAACCGAAACAGCATCATGCGCAACCACAGTGCGGCGCATCTGCTCCAGGCAGCACTGCGCAAGGTGCTGGGCGACCACGTTCACCAGGCGGGACAGCTTGTCGATGCCGACAGGGTGCGTTTCGATTTCAGCCACTTCGATGCTCTCACAAATGAGGAGAAGATGAAGGTCGAGGCTATAGTGAATGCGAATATACTCAAGGCGCTCGATGTTACAGTCAAGGAGATGCCGATCGAGGAGGCAAAGCAGCTGGGCGCTATGGCACTGTTCGGCGAGAAGTACGGCGCGACCGTAAGAGTCGTTAGGATGGGCGAGGGCGACGAGACTGTTTCTATCGAGTTCTGCGGCGGTACTCATGTTGAGAACACCTCGCATATCGGTCTGTTCAAGATCATCTCCGAGAGCTCGGTCGCTTCGGGCGTAAGACGTATCGAGGCTGTAACGGGCAGAGGCGTGCTGGCGCTGATCGAGCAGCACAAAGATATGATCGCTGAGGCTGCGGCAGCGCTGAAGGTGACCAATCCGATCGAGCTCGCAAACCGCTGCAAGCAGGTGATGCAGGAGGTAAAGGCGCTCGAAAAGGAGCGCGACAAGCTGCAGAGCGAGATCGCAAATATGCGCTCGAAGGCTATAATGCAGTCTGCGGTAGAGGTGAACGGCATCAAGGTAGCGACTGCGATGCTGCGAAACATCAAGGCGGACGTGCTGAGAAAGATGGCAGACGAGGCAAAGGGTGCCAACGACGATCTTATCATCGTGCTTGCGGGCATTGACGGCGAGAAGGCGAACTTTGCGGTAGGCTGCGGCAAGCTGGCGCTTGAAAAGGGCGCTCACGCAGGAAAGATCGCAGGCAGGGTAGCGGCGCTCACAGGCGGCAAGGGCGGCGGAAGACCCGACAGCGCGATGGCAGGAGTCGGCGACAAGTACAAGATCGACGAGGCGCTCGATCAGGCTGACGAGATCGCTGCGGAATTCCTGAAATAAGATACACTGAGACAGGAGGATAAATCAAATGAACGACTGCTTATTCTGCAAAATAATCAAGGGCGAGATACCGTCCGACAAGGTCTATGAGGACGAGCTGGTGTATGTATTCAAGGACATCAATCCGACTGCGCCCGTGCATCTGCTGGTGATACCAAAGCAGCATATCTCTAAGCTTGACGAGGTGACTGCGGAAAACAGCGGCGTGATCGCGCATATTTACGAGGTCATCGCAAGGCTTGCGAAGGAGCTTGACCTGAAGGACGGCTTCCGCGTTGTGACAAACTGCGGTGAGAGCGCGGGACAGAGCGTGTTCCATATCCACTTCCACCTGCTTGCGGGAAGACCGCTTCTCTGGCCCGCAGGCTGACGGGGTGTGAAGCGCAAGGGCGCGTGGTGCGGGCTGTCGTACCTCGCGGGTACGCTGCTTTACTGCACCCTCGGAGAGAGCTTTGCTGCGATCGCTCTCGCGGCGGCGGCGATAGCTGCACTCTGCTTTCTTGCGGCTGACAAATATAGGGTATATGCCGCCGCAGTCGGTATCTCCGTTTTGTGCGGGCTGTTCTGCGGAAGGGCATATACCCTTTTTCGTATTGAGCCTGCCCTTGAGCTTGACGGGAAGCAGATAACAGCCTTGGGCAAGGTTATCTCCTGCGGCAGCCTCGGGCATGACAGCTATCGGCTGGAGATCGACGGGGAGGCTGACGGCAGGGAGCTTTGCATCATCGTTTATGCCGACCGCCCATTTGAGCTTTACAGTGTGGTGAGGGTGACGCTGACAGCCGAGGCGCTTGAGGACACCGACAGCTTTCCGACTGCATCCTACTACCGTCCGAGGGGGATATATCTGCGGGGCAATGCACAGTCGGCTGAGGAGACGGGAGAGTATGCAAGCCCGATAATGCGCGGGGTGACGGCTCTGCGCGACTACACCTCACGCTGCATAGCTGCGGCTATGGACAGGGAGAGCGCATCATTTGCCGAGGCACTTATCTGCGGCGATAAAAGCGAGATAAGCCCTGCGGACAAGACAAAGCTCTACCGCGCGGGAGCGGGCCATATCTTTGCGATGTCGGGCACGCACATCGCGGTGATCGTGCTGTTTTTCGAGCTGCTGCTCCGTGCGCTGATACCGCACGGACGGCTGCGGACGGCGGCACTGATCCCCGTGATACTTCTGTTCATGGGCTTCGGCGGATTTTCGGCATCGATAGTGAGAGCGGGGATAATGGCAGCGCTCGTATGCTGCACGCAGCTGATGCACCGCCGCACCGATGTGCTCAGCTCGCTGGGGATCTGTGCGGTCATCATGTGCGGAATTGATCCGTACATCAGCACCTCGCAGTCGTTTATCTGCTCATTCCTTGCCTGCTTTGCGTTCGGAGCCGCAGCTCCCGCACTGACGGCGAGGCTGCCGCACGGCAGACTGCGGGCGGTCACTGTCCCGCTGATATCCTCTGCGGCGGTAACGGCGGTGATGCTGCCTTACATGGCGCTCGCCTTTGATGAGGTGTCTGTCATCGCGCCGATCACGAATCTGCTGATCGTGCCGCTGTTTACGGCTGCACTGTCGCTGATACTGCTGGCGATGCTGTTCGGCGGGACGATACTGCCCGCAAGGGTGATTTTCCGCTTCGCCGAGCTGCTGATAAAGGCGGCGCTGCGTCTGACGGACGCTTTTGCGTCCTTCGGCTTCTCGGCGGCAGGCGGGCGGCTGCGGGTGCTCATGCTTATCTGCTCGGTACTGCTCATCGCGGCGCTCATCATAGCGGTAAGGCGCGGCAGACCGCAGATATTCGCATTCGTTACCGTCGGAGCATTTACTGCTTTGTGGGCGGTGCAGTCTCTTTCGGCTCTGTTTGACCGAACTGCCGTAAGGGTGAAGATATTCACGGGCAGCAGGGGCGGCGTGTGCGCGGCAGTGATGAACGGCGGCAGCTGCACGGTGCTGGACACGGGGACAAAGGGCAGCTGTCTCTATGGGCTGCAGGGATACATCTCGTACAGCGGGGCGGCACGCTGCGGCGATGTGTTCGTAAGCACACCGCTCGGGGCTGAGGTGTATCTTACCGAGGTATACCCCGAGTTTTCCGCCCTGCATACCGACGGCGGCTATTACAGCGAGCCGTTCACCGAGGGAATGACTGCCGACCTCGGAGCCTTTACGGTAGAGCGGACTGCCGAGGGCTATCTGCTCAGCGGCGGGAAGGGGTCGCTTGTCATCACGGCAAAGGGAGCCTTCACGCAGGACGGCACGCGAGTAACGGAGGCAGCGCTGTAGGACTGCCGCAATACAACTATTAAGGCAACACTGAAAGGAAGGGATCCCATGCCGAATCTGTCTTCTGCCGATATCATCAAGGCTCTGCGCAGCGGACCGCCCGAAAGGCTCTATTATCTTTTCGGGCAGGATACGGGCGCTCTTGAAAGCTTTGCTGCGTCTCTTATCAACAAGCTCTGCCCCAAAAACGACCGCACGATGAACCTTCACCGCTTTGACGGGAGCGCTCTTGACGTGAACGCTTTGTACGAGGCGTGCGAGATGCTCCCCATGTTCGCGCAGCACGTTGTGGTGACCGTCAACGATCTGAATATGGATACACTGAACAAGACCGCGGGCGACAGGCTGAGAGCCGTGCTTTCCGATCTGCCCGAGACGACCACGGTCGTGATCTATTCGACGGGGGTAGACCTTTATAAGAACAAGCGCTCGCTGACGGACAAGAACAAGCGCTTTGCGGACTTCTGCGCCAAGCACGGCGCTGTCTGCGAGTTTGCATTCAAACGCGCCTATGAGCTGTCGAAGAATATCATAGCCGCGTTCGAGAAGGAGGGGTGCGGGATCGGCAGGCTCGAGGCGGAGTACCTTGCCGAGTGCTGCCTGTGCGACACAGCCTCGATCAGGCAGGAGATAGCCAAGCTGAGCTCGTATGCACAGGGCAGGACTATAACCCGCGGGGATATCGATGCACTGTGCATAAAGAAGGTCGAGTCGGACGGCTTTGCGCTGGCGAGCAATATCCTTCGGTCGCGCTCGGTACCGGTGTTCAACCGTATACGCGAGCTGGCAGATCAGAATTTTGAAGCCTTTGAGATACTCGGCACGATCTCGTTTTCGCTGAACGATCTTTACAGGGCGCGGCTCGCGATGTCCTCGGGGCGGCAGCAGGCAGCTGTGGTGCAGGATTTCAAATACCCGAGGAACCGTGAATTCGCGGTAAGGAATGCATTCAACGAGGTGCAGAACGTACCGCTGCCGAGAATGCGCAGGGTGATAAAGATATTCTCGGACACCGACCTTTATCTCAAGACACGCTCGGGCGGAAAGCGGGCGGATATGCTGGTGCTGGAAGAAGCAGCGGCAAAGGCAATGGCACTGAGATGACCTTACGATGATCTGAAAATGCAGGACAAACAAAAGACCGTCCCCGCGGAGCTGTCTTCCGCGGGGGCGGTCTTCTGTTTTACGGTATGAGCTGTATTCTGCTGCGGCTCATCTGAGCTC
>CAMOFU010000044.1 GCA_946613705.1 uncultured Clostridia bacterium | reverse complement strand
CTCACAGAGCAGCAGCGAAAGCATGATCGGTCAGGCAAAGACAGACGGCAGCACAGCCGACAGCATTACGGAAACGAGCAGCAGCGATGATACAAGCTCTGTTCCCGAAAGCATCACTCGGGACGATCCTGTTACCGATAGCGAAGCGCAGTCTGAGATCGAAGACGGCAGTTCGGAAAACAGTATCGCGGAAGCTGATACTATCGCAATAACAGCGCCCGAATACAAGACGGGATTCTATTCGCCCGAGTCTGCCATTGTCTGGCCGTGGGAATACCTTGCCGAAAATGAGCGGTATACCGAGACGGAACTCGGCGGGACTGTATACACTGCTGCGAACTGCAATGTTACCGATACTCAGCTGATCGGAAGAAGCCTCGGGAACTGTACTGCAAGCGGATATGATATGTATGATGATACTCGGCATTCGGCGGAGTTTGAAGCGTTTGAGATCAGCGGTATAGATACAGATAAAGAGATAGCGCTGCTGATCGGCGAAGAATACTATGTATATAAAAAAGAAGCATACGACCCGCCGTCCGATCTTGGTGAGCTGATAGGAGAATACAGTCTTGACTCTAATCTGAGGTTTGACCGATACAGCGAATACGAGGAATATACAGAGACAGAAAGCAGAGTGCTGACCGACGGGGGCGGTATATGGGATATATTGAAAAACTATACAGCTGCTCCGTTTGTACAGGACGATGAGTGGAGCTGCAGCGGCAGAAGATATCTGTGCTTTACTGTGAACAGCGAGACGCTCGGTGCAGGCAACAGGGCTCTTTATATAACAGATGACGGATATCTTTGGACTAACTGTTTTGATTATCAATATCTGTTTATGATCGGCAATGAAGCTGCTGCTGAGATCAGACAGTATTGTCTTGAAAACTCTGATACAGCGGAGCCTGTGCCCGATAAAGTGATCCTCGGGGGTATCGTGACAGAGATAACAGATGACCGTATCTGCTTTGACGACACGGAGCTTTGCAGTGATCCTTCCGACGGGAGGACGTATATCCTGCCGACTGATGATATCAGGATCAGACGAAGCGCGGTCTTTCCGCAGGCAATGCAGGTCGGTGACACCGTGGCGGTAAGCTGTTCGGGCATCATATCTGCCGACGGCAGCAACACGATACAGCAGGCATACAATCTGACAAAAGCAAGTATAGGCACGAGCGGAGAAACAGAATATATTATGATCGAAGAATAGAACAAGCCCCTGTATCTGATCGTGATACAGGGGCTTTTGCTCATTCTTCAAAGAAGCCGTATTTTACCCTCAGACGTTCGAGCTTTTTCAGCACATCGGGTGCGAGGACGTAAAGGAAGCCGAGAGTTGCCGCGCCGTGGATAACATCAAGAGGAAGCCCTGCGGCATAGGCAGCCGTAACAGACGCGAGGTTCACTTCGTTGTGCATTATGAAAAGTGTAGAGGGATTAACTATCCCGCCGTAAATAAAAACAGCTGCAAAGAATCCGAACAGTGCAAGCAGCTCGCGGCGCTGCGGAAGCAGACCCTTATCAAATATCAGCCCCGCAGCTGCTCCGACAATACCCATAGAAAACATCTGCCACGGTGTCCAGGGACCCTGACCGAACATAAAGTTCGAGATGAGCATCGAGAGCGAGCCAACCAAAAACGCTGTATGGCTGCCGAATGATGCACCTGTTATCACTACCACGGCAAGCACGGGCTTGAACTGTGGCAGCATATAAAATGCAGCCCTGCCCGCAACAGCGGCAGCAGTCATAACCGCGGTCGCCGCAAGCTCTCTTGCATTCGGTCGGCGGCTCTCAAACAGCAGATAAAACGGCAGAGATGCCTCGAGCATCACAACAAGAGACACAAACAGATATTTTCCCGTGTTTAAAAAGTGAGAGCCGACAAACACTGTTAACGGTATCAAAAGAAGCATTATCGCTGATGACACCACTGCCCTGACTGTCGGCGGTCGGCGCGGAGATGTTCGGTGAGCTGCTGTCCTGCCGTCCGAGAACGAGAGAGCTGTAAGAACCGAGGACACAGCAAGCATCACATACGGAAGCAGTTCGTTGTCACCAAAGACCGATGTGAACAGCTCCATACAGCCTGCCGCTGATATCCCGAGCATCAGCAGAGAGATCACCCTGAGCACTATCCTTAGCGGAGATGCTTTCTTTTTATTTTTAACGTTTGATCTGTCGTAGGCGGCTTTATCGACCGAGCCTGTGTTACTGCTGATATATATATCTATCGGCTTGGGATCGTCGGTTTCTGATGTATTGCTTTTTATTCCGAGGGCATTGATGATATCATCGGCAGTCACTGCATTGTTTATCAAGCCCTGTGACATTCTCGATGCGGCAGTGGTATAAAACAGATTACCCGAGAAAAAACTCTGCGGGTCGGCAAAGCCGATCAGTTCACCTGAGAAAAGCATAGCACAGCGAGTGCAGTTCTCGGCTGCAAACTCAGCATCATGTGTGACTGCAATAACAGCCGTTCCGCCGGCACAGAGCGTTCCGATGATTCGGGAAAGCTCCCGCTTGAACGAACGGTCGGTACCCTTGGTCGGTTCATCAAGAAGCAGGATATCGGGAGCTGCAAGCATCAGCTTAGCAAGTGCTGCGCGCTGGAGCTCCCCGCCCGAAAGATCAAAGGGGTGCCGCTCGGTCAGCCCATCAAGCCTGCACAGGCCAATGATCCGCTCAAGCAGCTCGGCATCTTCGGTCATTTCACGCAGATCGTCTATCAGCTTATCCCGACAGAACAGCGAAGAAGGCTCCTGCGGCATCAGCATGACCTTTCCGCATTTATCGAGACTGCCGCGATATGCCTTTTTAAAGCCTGCGAGAACGGACATAAGTGTACTCTTTCCCGAGCCGTTGCTGCCGAGGATACCTATAAACTCTCCCCTTTTCACGGTCAGTTCGAGCCGGTCAAGAATATCCTTGGAATCCTTGCTGTATCTGAAAGATATTTTTTTTGCTGACAGAGCCGTATCACCCGATACGGAGACAGATCTGTCGGCAGCCGAGTATTCCTTATTCTTTTCAAGCCGGGATTTGAGCCAGACACGGCCCTTTGACACATCTGCGGGACAGATGCCTTTCCCGCCGGCTGCCGACCATACTCTGACAGGAACAGGAAGTGTCATTGCAGCGTCAGTTCCGAGGGCGCTTATATCAAGCTCGGGGATACTCGTATCTGATACGATCCTCCCATTATCCATAAATACTATCCTGTCGGCTAACGGAAAGACCTCATCGAGCCGATGCTCACTGATGATAACAGCAGTTCCGAGCTCACGGTTTATCCTTCTTACGGCTTCAAACAGTTTTCTTGCCGATACAGGGTCAAGCTGCGAGGAGGGCTCGTCGAGTATAAGAAGAGACGGGCGGGTCGTCATAGCAGAGGCAAGCGATACAAGCTGCTTCTGCCCGCCCGACAGCTCAGCCGTCGGACTGTTAAAGCAGCCGTCAAGATCGAAGAATGCGGACATTTCAGCAGTCCTCCTGCGAATAAGCTCGCTGCTTGCTCCGAGGCTTTCAAGCGTGAACGCAAGCTCGTGCCACACCTTATCGGTAACTATCGAATTCTCGGGAGACTGCCCTACATATCCTATACTCTCGGTCTGTGTTCTCAGATCGGTCTCGGCAAGAGGTCTGTCTTTAAACAGCACCTGCCCCGATCTGCTGCCTCTCGGAGAAAGTGAGGTGCGGAAATGACGCAGCAGCGTGCTTTTTCCGCAGCCCGAGGGTCCGCAGAGCAGCACGAGCTCGCCCTCATTGATGCTCAGATCGATGCGATCAAGGGCGGGCAGGGCGTTATCGGGATATGTAAAGCTCAGATCTCTGACAGACGCGATCTCCATAAAATATCCTCCGTAAGCTCAAAAATAAAGGGCAGAAAGCAAAGTACACCAAACGCTGCATACTGTATCACTGAGAACAGGCTTGCTTCACTGCAATAGATCCTCGGATAAAAACGGAACTCGTTGAGTCCGATGATCTCCCCTGTAATAACGTATCCGCCTGCCAATACAGAAACAGCGATCAGGAGCGCATCTGTTTTTCTGAATCTGAACATACTGAAAGAGCTTCTGCCCGACAGTCCGTATCCGCGGCAGCGCATGGAATCCGCAGTCTCGACAGATTCTTCAAGCGAGCGGGAGATCAGAATTGAAAATATCCTTGCAAGGTTTTTCAGCCGTTTACCGATGCTTACACCGCTTATCCCAAACCCGAGCTGCGTCTGTGCATCGGCGATCTCGCGGAAGCGTCGGGCAAAAAGCGGGATAAAGCGCACGGTCATAGAAATGACTATAGTCAGATACGGAAACAGCCTTCCCGTAAGGCACATAAGCTTCTCGCTTGTGAACAGCTTTCCGAAGCAACAGAACCATATCAGCACTCCGCACAGCATAGTTCCCGATGCGATACCGTAAAGCAGAGATTCGAGCGTGAGCGCATTCCCCGACGGGAAATGCGCCAGCACGGTAACACCTCTGTGATTGAACAGAACATTTATCCCTGCGGCGATCAACAGCGGAAACAGCAGATACGGCAGCTTTCTGAGAGCAGCAGTACCGAGCAGCCTTAACACAAAGCACGCTGCCCCGATAAGAGACAGCGCAATAAAGAAAGGCTGAACGGTAAACGCTCCTGCACCGAGCAGCATTGCAAAATATATAACGGTCGTAAGCGGATGCAATTTGGAAAACTCACTGCTGTGCATTTTCAGCCCGCCTTGTTATAGTAATCATCACCGACATCTACTCCTATGCTGCATGAATAGACGACCTCTATCACATCTCCTGCTTTTACGGCATACTGTGAGGTGCTCATCTGCGGGAAATGTCCGTTCACCGAATACATCCACCCCGAAAGGTTGCCCGCATCAAATTCGTAGAGATTGTTTATCCCTTCAATATAATAATTGTTCGTAGCGGCGATCCTGCTGTATTCGAGCGGGATACCTTTCTCGCTGCACACTGCACGCAGTAAATCGAATACCGTGCTTCCCGTGTCTGTCTCCACTTCTGTACGCGGAAGGATCATTCCGTCCGCAGGCTGCTCTTTAAGAATTGCCTTATCTATCTTATCGGTATTGTCAAACACCGTGGAGCAGGATATCATTATAGAGCAGGTATCATGCTTGGGGCTGCTTGAAGCAGACGTTTGTGCAGTAGTCTGCGGCAGCGGCGCAGATGTTTGACGTGTCTCCTCAGTCGTCACGGAAGTGATCTCGGGGGATGCTTCGGCTGTTTCCGACTGAATGTAGGGCTCTGTCAATCCCGCAGCCGTTTCGTAAGTGTTTACGGCTGTCACGGGCTGAGTTTCCGCCATTGTCTGAGCTTCTGCCGATGCTCTTACAGAAGATGCCGAAGTGGTTTTTCTTGTAGTCCGCGCAGCAGTTGACTGTGTGGTCTTATTTGAGGAAGTGACAGCCGATACTGTGCTGCTGCTTTCGGAAACCGAGGAAGACTTTGCCGTTGTTGACGTTGCAGATGAAGCTTCGGTCTTCTGCGTCTGCACAGAGGTGGTAACTGCCAATTCGGTTGTGGTCACTGCCGATGCTGTTGTGACAGGAGCAGCGTCCTTATCAACAGGAGCGGAGACATCGCCTCCCGAAAAATAAGCTGCGATCAGCACGGTCGCCGTCAGAGCAGCGGCAATACATGGTTTGATAAGCTTTTTTAGTTTTTCGGACATGGTGATGCCTCCGTTAAGAGTCGAATATCAGTGCTTTCTTCTGCTTACAGCAATAGCTGCCGATGCAGCTGTGAGCACAAAAAGACCGCCTGCAAGACCGCCTGCCGTAGCAGGGTTCGCATTCTTGGTGGAGTTAGTGCCTGCCGCAGCAGCGCTGCTTGCCTGAGAAGTCTGAGAGCTTGTCTCGGAAGAAGCTGCCGAGCTCTCATTCTCAGAGCTTTCGGTGCTGCTATCGCCCGAGGTATCGTCCTCGGAAGAAGCTGCCGAGCTCTCATTCTCAGAGCTTTCGGTGCTGCTATCGCCCGAGGTATCGTCCTCGGAAGAAGTGTCATCGATCACATAAGGGATATACTCATAAGGGATCAGCTTTGTATTAGTGAAATCGTAAAGAGCATAGTGTCCCTCGCCGCTTGCCTTTTTCGCCGCAGTCAGTGCAAGAAGCGCCTGCTCGGTCGCCATTCCGTCAAAGCTGCCGCCCTGAACATGAGCAAATTCACCGTTGCCGAGATAATAATCGCTGATCTGCATAAGAATATTAATCTCGGATAAACCGTCAACGTTATCCAGGAGAAGCTCTGCATTAGACGACAACGCGATAATGAACTGAGAGATAGACTCGCTGGACTTATAGTCTGCATTCAGCAGCCAGTTGTAACCTTCGATAACCGCCTGTTCGGCATTCTTCTGACCTCTGAGAGCGGTAAGCACCATAGCTGTGATATCTACATCGGCAGTCTCACCGTCATACGAGAATGCGCCGTTATCAAGTCTGAATGAAAGCAGCTCATCGGTGTAGGGGGCTTCCCTGCCTACAGCCATATAAGCAATGTTTGCCCAGATATATCCTGTGATACCCTGCTTGGAAACATAATCCTTGTCTGCAAGCGCAGCAAGCAGATCGACCCCGCCTATATCCGTAGGATCGTAGCCGAGTGCAGCAGCAGTGATCGCCTCCTTGGCGTTCTCGGTGCAGCGTCTCTCATCAAGCTTGCCGTCTACAGCAGTCTGCGCATACTCAGCGATCTTCTTTATCATTTCAGCCCTCAGCGATTCCGAATACTCACCGCTCACCGCAAGACCGATCGCCTTCCACTCATTGCCTAAAACAGCCTCTGAATCACTGAGCCTGTTTATAACAGCTTTATAGATATCGTCAAGATCCTCCTGCGGCTGAGGATCGATCTCGCCGTACAGCTCCCGATACTTTTCTATAGCATCTTCCAGTTTATCGATATTTGTTACCAGCTGCTGCTGTTTCTCTGTCAGCATGAGATACGCAGACTGAGCCGCAAAAATGTTTATCAAGCTTTCCCTATTTATCTCTCCTATGCTGTCGATAAGATCAATAACAGTCTGTGCAGCTGCAAGGTCATCACTCTCGGTAGTATCAAGATGAATATTGAACTTGTAGACAGACTCCGTTACCTCATCGCTGCCCCAGTAGCTTGAAGGCCAGCTGCTGTTGCCGACACCGACGTAAACGGTATCTCCGTCAGCTACCTCGATAACATCCTGCGGTCTGAAACCGAGGCCCTCTGTTTCGGGAGAATAGGTATTAAGATATGTCCGTGTCTGGAACACGCAGTTGTTCTGAACAGCATCAATGTTGAGGCTCTCGTCACTCAGTGTAATGTCATACTCGAATTTATCGGAAGAAAAATCCTCGAACAGCTGACCGTTGATATAGACCTCAGATACCGAGGTATCATTGCTCAAATAATCATTTCTGACATCTGTACCCGTTATGGCATATTCGAGGCCGATGAAATCACCGTCCTTGAGAGTGCCGTCCTTAACGGTATACGCCGATACTCCCTGATTTGTGAACCACTGATTGAGCTCTAAATTCCAGCCGGGATAATAATTCTCTTTTACAGCATAGGTGGTTTCACCAACACCGTTTATATCCGATATATATGCACCCCAATCACTTTCGGGAGCACTGATGGTATAGCCATTGCTTTCAAGCGCTTCCCTGATGACAGAGAGCATCGTGGAATCCTCGTCGATATTTACCTCTGCATTCAGTAATACACCGTCCCATGCTGCGCCGTCCTCCTTTGAAAAGGTGTTGTTGGCGATCGCAACGCGAACACTTCCCTTTTCTTCGGCTGCAAATGCGGCGGTAGGCACAGATGCAAGACAAAGCACCAATGCAGCAGCACCCGCTGCTATTCTTCTGATCTTCATTTCATATCCTCCGTTTCATTTATTTCTGCCGACGGCGGCTGACCGTCGGAAATTTGTTTGGCAAGCTTCCTTCTGATCGCGGCACGTCTTCGCTTCTGTTTGCTGCGGACAGCGGCAGGCGGCCGAGCAGACTTTTTTAGTCCCGCGGCTTCAAGTGCTCGCGGAAAAGGTCCCAGCTTCTGCTTGATAAAGCAGACCTCCTCGGGAGAAAAATCACTGCGCTTTGGCAGTCTGCCAAGCTCGGCAGACTTAGTCACAAGCAGCTGCAATGCGGCAAGGCGCTTCTCATCTGCGGACACCCACGATCACTTCCGATACACAAATACACAAATAAACAAATAAACTAAAAAAGCTTCCTCTGCCCGAACAGAGAAAGCACAGCGAAAAAGACTGTATCGCCGTCACTGTCAGGGCACAACGATACAAGCCCATTAAACAGCAGGCAAAACAGCTATATTTTTCGACTGTGCTTTCTTCATTGTCCAAGACAGCAGCGATCAGCCATACAGGCGGTAACTGCGGGAGTATTCCGACTTTAACGGTAATGACAGTTGCGGCGGATTTTCACCGCTCTTCCCAATGACACGCAAGGATATACCATAGCGAGACCGCAGTTACATTATTATTATAAATACAGTATAAAACATTTTTTCGAGAATGTCAAGCTATAAATCTCAATTCATAGCAAAATGGTGTATTATTTGTTCGGCATATGTAAAATTCATATGTTATTAATTGACACAGCTGATGCAAAATTGTATAATATTAATAACTGTATATAATATTTCGGAGGCGGTCGAAATGATAAGAGATATCCAGGACGAGATCATCAGGATAAAAAAGGAAAACGACATATGTATTCTTGCACACAGCTATCAGGGTCATGAGATACTCGAGGTCGCGGATTTTGTCGGTGACAGCTATAAGCTCAGTGTTGATGCTTCAAAGGTCACCAATAAAAACATACTGTTCTGCGGAGTTCACTTCATGGCAGAAACTGCAAAGATGCTCTCCCCCGACAAGAGGGTTTTCCTTGCAAATCCGCTTGCGGGCTGTCCTATGGCAGAGCAGATGGAGCCCGAGATGATCGAACAGATCAAAAAACGTGAGCCCGACAGAAAGGTCGTTGCCTATATAAATACAACAGCCGCGCTTAAAACAGTCTGCGATGTTTGTGTGACAAGCTCGTCGGCGGTCAAGATCGTCAAGGCAATGGATGATAAGAAGCTGCTGTTCATACCCGATTGTAACCTCGGCTCGTTCGTTCAGAAGGCTTGTCCCGATAAGGATATCATGCTTCTCAACGGCGGCTGCCCTGTTCACGCAGCTGTTACGGCAGAAGAAGTCGCCGAAGCAAAAGCACTGCACCCGAACGCGAAGCTTCTCGTTCACCCCGAATGCAGACCCGCTGTATCCGAGCAGGCTGATTATGCAGGCTCGACCTCGGGGATCATCAACTATGCCAAGTCGTCTGATGCGAAAGAGTTTATAATAGGCACCGAGATAAGTATTGCCGAGCATTTGCAGTACGAATGCCCCGAAAAGCGTTTCTATATCCTCTCGAAAAAGATCGTCTGCCCGAACATGAAGCTTACTACCTTATCTGAGGTGTACAATTCCGCACGCTCGATAGCTTCGGGTGACGGAGAGGCATTTGAGATCATCATGAGCGATGAGCTTATCGCTAAGGCAAGAGTCTGCATCGACGAGATGCTGAGGCTCGGCGGCTGAGTTGGCTGTGTAAACGTTTTCACAGATATTCATATCTTTATATACTCGTTTAACCAATTAAAGAAATATTTCGCTGCGGTAAGCTGTTTCGGGATAATATATCGTTATATCTTATAAAATTTATATTGATTTTTATTTTGAATAGGTTTAAAATATATTCAAGGGCAAATATCCCATACAAAATATGAACATTAATATTTTTATATCGGAGGAATGTATATGAAATTTGCAGACGGCTTCTGGCTCAATCAGAGAGGCTACGAGGTAAACTATGCTGTTCAGGCTTATGATGTGATTCAGCTTGAAAACGGCTTTCTTGTAGTCGCAACTCCCTTCTACGGCAGAGAGAGATATCAGCTTCTCGGCAGTGCCAATCTTGAGATCAGCTTCACATCGGATCAGGAGAACTGCATCAGAGTGAACATCACTCATCATAAGGGCTATGCAGATCACGGTCCGCACTATGAGCTTAACCGCGGCAGCTTCAAGCCCGAGGTTACTATGACCGAGAATGAGGCGATACTCGTTTCGGGCAATACCAAGGTGGTCATCTCCAAGAACGGCTGGAACGTGCAGTACTATTATAAAGACAAGAAGCTTACGAGCGGCGGCTGGAGATCGACAGGTGTTATCAAGGAGAGTGCGTTCAAGCAGCAGGCAAGGCTTGCGGTCCAGGCTGATGATACCTTCTGGAGCTATCCCGCAGATGATCGCCGCACATATATCCGCGAACAGCTTGACACCACGGTCGGTGAATACTTTTACGGCTTCGGCGAGAAGTTCACAACATTTACCAAGAACGGTCAGAATGTTGAGATCTGGAATGCCGACGGCGGCACCTGCTCAGATCAGAGCTATAAGAGCGTTCCCTTTTATGTATCTTCAAGGGGCTACGGAATATTTGTCAACAGCTCCGATAAGGTGAGCTTCGAGGTGTGCTCCGATACGGTTTCCAAGGTCAGCTTCACCCTGCCCGGAGAGAATATGGAATACTATTTCTTCGGCGGTGAAAACCTTACCGAGGTACTCAAAGGCTATACCGATCTCACAGGCAAGCCTGCACTTCCGCCTGCATTCTCCTTCGGGCTCTGGCTCACCTCTTCCTTCACAACAAGCTATGACGAGGCAACCATCACCAGCTTCATCGACGGTATGGCACAGCGTAATATACCGCTGCAGGTATTCCACTTTGACTGCTTCTGGATGAAGGGGCTCGAGTGGTGCAACTTTGAGTGGGACACCGAGCAGTTCCCCGACCCCGAGGGTCTGCTGAAGCGTCTGCATGAGGATAAGGGGCTTCACACCTGCGTATGGATAAATCCCTATGTCGGTCAGCGTTCAAGACTTTTTGACGAAGGAATGGAGCACGGCTACTTCATCAAGAAGAAGGACGGCTCTGTATTCCAGTGCGATGAGTGGCAGCCCGGAATGGCGATCGTAGACTTTACCAATCCCGATGCCTGCAAGTGGTATGCGGGTTATCTCAAAAAGCTGTGCGAAATGGGTGTTGATACCTTCAAGACAGATTTCGGTGAGCGTATACCCACAAGAGATGTTGTATACTTCGACGGCTCTGACCCGATCAAGATGCACAACTACTATACTCATCTTTACAACAAGACCGTGTTCAACGTTCTCAAGGAGTTCTACGGCGAAAACAAGGCTTGTCTGTTTGCACGTTCTGCAACAGCAGGCGGTCAGCAGTTCCCTGTTCACTGGGGCGGTGACTGCTCGGGCAACTATAATTCCATGGCAGAGGTCGTTCGCGGCTGTCTGAGTCTCTGCATATCGGGCTTCGGATTCACCTCGCATGATATGGCGGGCTTTGAAGCGACTGCTACTCCCGACATTTACAAGCGCTGGGCTGCATTCGGACTGTTCTCCACACACTCCCGTCTGCACGGCAATCAGAGCTACCGCGTGCCTTGGCTGTTTGACGAAGAGAGCTGCGATGTTCTGCGCTTTTTCACAAATATCAAGGGCAAGCTGATGCCTTATATGTGGGCACAGGCTATCAAGACCCACACCGTAGGTGTTACTATGATGAGAGCTATGGTGATCGACTTTGCTGATGATCCTGCCTGCCTGACACTTGACAGACAGTATATGCTCGGTGACAATATCCTCGTTGCGCCTATCCTCAACGAAGAGGGCATCGCTCAGTATTATGTTCCCGCAGGCAAGTGGACGGATATCATTACAGGGAAGGTATTCGAGGGCGGCAAGTGGTATACACACAAGTGCAGCTACTTCGAGATCCCCGCTCTTGCAAGGCCCAACAGCATCATAGCCTGGGGAGACTTCAAGCGAGACTTCGAGTACGATTATCTCAGCGGAACTACCTTCAAGATCTATGAGCTTGATGACGGTGCTTCTGCCGTATGCCCGATCTATGATACCGAGGCTAATAAGGTGTTTGAGCTCAAGGCTGTAAGAAACGGCAATAAGATCGAATGCGAGTATACTAATACTAACACAAACGCATCATTTAAGATAGAGATCGCAAATACCGACAAGGCTGTCGAGGTCAACGGCGGCAGCGGCAAGGTAACTATCGAGCTGTAATAGTTCGGATCATCCCGAACCAATACCCCGTCTTTCATAAGGGCGGCGCTGATATAGAAGTTTTAAGCCATGGTATTTCTGATGCAAAGTCAGAAGTACTATGGCGTTTCTATTGACAGACCTTCAATACTGTGCTATAATTACAAGCATAAATCGGAATTTGCCGCAGCGGCGGCACGCAATGGCCGCAGCGGCGGCGCGCAATGCCCTCGCCCTAAACTTTGTGCAGGATCGTTGCTTTGACTGGCTCGGGGCTGACGATTGTTCAGCGCTATAAATCAGAATTTATCTTATCAGGTAATAGGAGTAAAAATGATAGCCAAAATAATTGTAAAG
>CAMOFU010000043.1 GCA_946613705.1 uncultured Clostridia bacterium | reverse complement strand
CTCGAGCGGCAGCAGCTCGAACAACGGAAACACAAACAGCTCAAATAACGGAAACAACGGTTCCAACGGCTCAAACGGCGGCAACAGCGGAAACGGCGGAAGCAGCAGCAATTCCGCTGACAGCCAAGGCACCTCCAACGAGCAGAGCCGTGAACAGAATGAAAGCTCGGGCGAGAACGTCGTTACCTGGAGCGGCAATAATACATGGGAAAACGGCGGAGTTACCATGACAGGTTTTGAGTGCGGGATAAAGAACAACTCGGGCAGTGTCATCCAGAACTGGAAGCTTGAGCTGGAGATCGAGGGGCTGAAAAGCGCCGAGGGCTGGAACGGCACCTATAAGATCAGCGGAAATACGCTCACCGTTACTCCTGCCGATTACAACAAGGATATACAGCCCGGCGGAAACATCACGCTCGGTGCAAATATGGGTACCAACGGCAAGCTGAACGTAAAGTCTGCCAAGCTCAACGGAAAAGCTGTAAAGCTCGTAAACGGTACTGTTGCTCAGGAAAGCAATCATCAGCAGCAAAACAACAATAACAACGGCAGCAGCAACAATAATAACAACAATAACAACGGCGGGCAGAATGCTCAGCCGACAAGCGCAGAGGTCAAGGAGCTTATCGCCGCTCCCGCTGCTGCATCAAAGGGTGACGACTGGCTGCATACAAACGGCAGCAAGATATTGGACAAGAACAACAAAGAGGTATGGATCACCGGTGTAAACTGGTTCGGCTACAACACAGGCACGAACACATTTGACGGCCTGTGGAACTCGGAGCTTGTTTCTACCGTAAAGGCGATCGGAGACAGGGGCTTCAATCTGATAAGAGTCCCGATATCTGCCGAGCTGATACTGCAATGGAAGAACGGCGAGTACCCGAAGGCGAATTACAACAACGCATACAACACCGCCCTGAATGCAATGAACAGTCAGGAGATCTTCGATTATTTCCTGAGACTGTGCTGCGATAACGGCATCAAGGTCATGCCCGATATCCATTCTGCCGAAACAAACGCTTCGGGACACAATGTCAATCTCTGGTGTACCGATAAGATCAAGGTCGATGATTATTATGCAGCGCTTGAATACATTGCGGACAGGTATAAGAACAACGATACGATCATAGCTCTCGATCTCAAAAACGAACCGCACGGCAAGCCCAACGAGGGCAGCAATGCAGCGATCTGGAACGACTCAAGATCTGCGAACAACTGGAAATATGTGGCTGAAACAGCTGCGGCAAAGGTACTCGCAAAAAATCCCAATCTGCTGATACTTGTGGAGGGTACCGAGATATACTCGAAAAAGAACGGTGATTATTCCTCGCAGAACAACGATGACTACTACTTCAACTGGTGGGGCGGAAATCTGAGAGGTGTAAGGGATTATCCTGTCGATCTCGGCAAGTATCAGGACAAGCTCGTTTATTCCCCGCATGACTACGGTCCAACGGTATATGAGCAGCCGTGGTTCAAGGGCAGCTACAATTTTGACTCGCTGATGAAGGATTGCTGGAGAGACAACTGGTTCTACATAAAGGAGAAAAACATCGCTCCCCTGCTGATCGGTGAATGGGGCGGCTTCATGAGAGAGCCCAACCTCACCTGGATGACCTATATGAGAAAGCTCATCAAGGACAATCATCTCAATCACACCTTCTGGTGCCTGAATGCAAATTCGGGCGACACGGGAGGACTGCTGACAGATAACTTTACCGACTGGGATGAAGAAAAATATAAATTTGTTAAGGAGGTGCTGTGGCAGGAAAACGGTAAGTTTGTCGGGCTCGATCACGAGGTCAAGCTCGGTTCTAACGGTATGACCCTTAAAGATGCAAAGGGACTGTAATTGAAAGGAAGGAATCAAAGATCATGAAACTTTTGCCAAAACTGCTGGCAGCTGCATCAACTGCCGCCATCGCAGTTACTGCATTTGCAATTCCGACAAGTGCAGCAACAAAGACAGCCAAGCAGATCACCTCTGAAATGCTGCTCGGCTGGAATCTCGGAAACTCGTTCGATGTAACAAATTGCAGCTGGATCAAGAACGACCTTGACTTTGAGACAGGCTGGGGCAACCCCAAGACCTCCAAGGCACTTATCGACAAGGTAGCAGAGCTCGGTTTCAGTTCAATAAGGATACCCGTATCCTGGAACGACCATGTTGACCTGAACAACAACATCAACAAGGCATGGATGAACAGAGTAAAGGAAGTTGTTGATTATGCGATCGACGACGGACTGTACGTTATCGTTAATATCCATCATGATAATGACATCAAGGCGGGTAAAAAGAATTTCTTCTATCCGTCATCGGATTACCTGACGACCTCGAAAAACTACATCAGCACTATCTGGAAGCAGGTATCCAACACCTTCAAGAACTACGACCAGCACCTTATCTTCGAGACGATGAACGAGCCGAGACTTATCGGTGATACCAATGAGTGGTGGTTCACAAAGTCCAATCCGCAGACCAAGGTCAAGGACGCTATCAGCTGCATCAACACCCTTAATCAGACGGCTGTTGATACCATCAGAGCTACAGGCGGAAACAACAAGACCAGACTTATCATGTGCCCGGGCTACGATGCATCTGTTGACGGTGCAACTGTTTCAAGTTTTAAGCTCCCCAGCGACAGCTCAAACATGATAGCAGTTTCTGTCCATGCTTACTCGCCCTATGATTTTGCTATGAATGCTTCGGGCGGGACAACGACCTATTCGCGGAGCATCAAATCCCAGCTGACAGGCGTGTTCTCCACTATCAAGAGCTCGCTCATTGATAAGGGCATTCCCGTTGTGATCGGCGAGTTCGGCGCTTTCGACAAGAACAACGCTTCCGACAGGAATGCATGGGCTAAGGACTATATCGCTGCGGCTCAGAAGCTCGGCATCCCCTGCCTGCTTTGGGATAACAACGCTTTCCGCACAGGCTCTGACTACAACGAGAAGCTCGGCTTCCTCAACAGAAGCAGTCTCAAGGTCGGCGACGAGAGCTATTATAATGCTCTGTTTGCAAATGTTAAGAAGTTCCAGCCCGTTAAGATCGTCGGTTCGCTCAAGGATGCCGAGGTAAGTATCAAGTATCCTTCGTATACCTATACAGGCAAGGCAATAACTCCGGACAGCAGAAACGGCAAGAACGAGATCACCGTTAAGTACAAGGGCAAGACACTTACCAAAGGCACGGATTATACAGTCACTTATTCCAACAATACCAAGGTCGGTGTTGCTACAGCGACTGTCAAGGGCAAGGGCAAATACGAAGGCTCAAAGAAAATAACCTTTGTTGTTAAACCTGCAAAGAACTCTGTTACCTCGCTTACCACTGCTGCGAATAAGATAACGGTGAACTGGAATGCCGACAAGACTGCTACAGGCTATCAGATCCTCTATTCCAAGGACAGCAGCTTCAAGACCTATCACAGCACGACCGTTCAGAACAAGACCTACGTAAATCTTACAAATGTTCCCAAGACCAATGAAAAGTATTACATCAAGGTGCGCTCGTTCTACACCAAGGACGGCAAGACCACCTCGGTACGCTACGGAAACTACAGCGATGTTCAGAGCATAGTTGTAGGCAGCAGCAAGGTCATAGCTAAGGCAAGCCTGACATACGGCTCTTACACCTACACAGGCAGCGCGATCACTCCCGACTACAGAAACGGCAAGAACGAGCTGACTGTTAAGGACGCATCGGGCAGGAAGCTTACCAAGAACGTTGATTACACCCTCACCTATAAGAACAACAAGGCTGTAGGTGTAGCTTCCATACAGATCTCAGGCAAGGGCAGCTACAGCGGCACATTCACCAAGCAGTTCGTTATCAAGCCTGCAAAGAATGCGATCAATTCGATCACTTCCACAAGCGGCGCTTTCAAGATCACATGGAACAAGGGTACCGCAGGAACAGTCGGCTATCAGGTAAAGTACAGCACGGATAAGAATTTCAAGAACAATGTTCACAGCTATACTTCTACTAACCTTACCGATCTTTCCGAGAATTTCTCGAGAGTACCCAATTCGGGAGAGACATGGTATGTCAAGGTACGTTCGTTCTACACCAAGGACGGTTCTGCTTCCTCGACAAGATACGGCAACTACTCTGCTGTTAAGTCGATAAAGATCAAGTAATAATTAATCATCTGACGGAGGAGTCTCATATGTCTAAAAAGGCTGAATTTGATTATATCTGGACTGATAAGAAAAGAACCCTTTTCGGGCTGCCCATCTCTTTCACAAGGTATTATCTGACAGAGTCAAAATTCATTACACGCAAGGGCTTTCTCAATGTCGAAGAGGACGAGCTTGACCTGTATAAGGTAACGGACAAAAAGCTTGTGCTCAGATTGTTCGCGAGAATGTTCAAATGCGGGACCGTTGTTTTGAATGTTAAGGACGTTGATACCCCTATCAAGGAGGTAAAAAATGTCAAGAAGCCCCGTGAGGTACTTGCGATGCTTGACAAGCAGATCGACATCAACCGTGATAAATACAATATCAGAGGACGCGATATGATCGGCGGAGGACACCCGATCTCTCACGCTGATATGATGGACGGTATGGATCACGACGATATGTTCAACGACCAGAACGATCATATCTGATCTGAGGGCGGCTCGATGCCGCCCTTTTTTCTACGACGGAGGGTAATATCATGCTTGATATAAATGAGCTGGATTCACTGCCGAGCTGGGCAGAAAGGCTGAAAAAAGCATCACTTCCTGTTTACATCTACGGCATGGGGGACGGCTGTGAAAAGCTGCTGAGAGCTTTTGAACAGGAAAAAATCGTATGCAGCGGTATATTCGTAAGCGACGGATTCAAGCGGGACAAGGTATTCCACGGGTTCAGGCTTATGAGTATGAGCGAGCTGGAACGGACAGGCCGTCAGTTTGCGGCAGCGTGCGCATTCGGCACCGACCTTCCCGAAGTTATGGAGAGGATAGATGCTCTTGCCAAAAGACATCTGCTTGTATTTCCCGAAACAGCGGTGATCGGCAGCGAGTTCTTCTCTAAACAGAAGCTGCTCTCCCGCGCCGATGATATTATCAAGGTCTATGAGCTTCTGGAGGATCGGGCATCAAGGTCTGTATTTGTGAATATATTGAAATTCCGTATCACGGGCGACATATCGTATCTGTCGGAGTATTCGGAGCCCGATGAGGTATATCGGCTGCTTGATATCGGAAGTGATGAAGTATATGCCGATCTCGGGGCGTACAACGGTGACACCGTAGAGAGCTTTCTCAGATTCACAGGCGGCAGATATCGCCATATATACGCAGTCGAGCCAAGCAGGAGGAACTTTTCAAAATGCGTAAAAAAGTGCCTTCCGCTCGACAACATAACGCTTATCAATGCCGCAGTCTCCGACCGTGACGGAACAGCTGTTTTCTCCGATGGCGCAGGCAGACAGCAAACGCTCTCTGCAAACGGCATACAGGCCGCAATAAGAAGCCTTGACAGCATACTCGGTGATACTGAATGCACATTTATCAAATATGATGTTGAAGGCGAGGACATACCAGCGCTTCTCGGCAGCAGAAAAGTGATCGAAAGCTGCTGTCCAAAGCTGAGAACGGGTATATATCACCGACCGTATGATATTCTTGATATCCCTCTGCTGCTTCATGAGATGCAGCCCAAATACAAGCTTTATATGCGCCGACCGCGCTACTATCCTGCATGGGATCTTGAACTGATCGCAAGGATCTGAAAGCACAAAAGACCCTGCCTACAGCAAAACACCTGTAGGCAGGGTCACTTTTTTACATGAGCTCTTTGTTTATTGTTTATTCTACCGTAACGCTCTTAGCAAGGTTTCTCGGCTTATCAACATCAAGACCTTTAGCTACCGAAACATAATACCCCATCAGCTGCAGCGGAATAACAGCGAGACTTGCAGCAAACAGCGGATCTGTCTTGGGAATGTATACAGTGAAATCAGCAGTATCTTCAACGCTGTAATTACCGTAATTTGTCAGCCCCATGATATATGCGCCGCGCGACTTGCACTCGACCATATTGGAAACTGTCTTCTCAAACAGGTTCTGCTGAGTGATAACGCTTATTACAAGAGTTCCCTCCTCGATGAGCGAAATAGGACCGTGCTTCAGCTCACCCGCAGCATATGCCTCCGAATGGATATAGCTTATCTCCTTCATTTTGAGGCTGCCTTCAAGGCTGACGGCATAATCAATGCCGCGCCCGATAAAGAACGCATCACGGATATTGGCAAACTTTGCCGCGAACCACTGGATACGCTCCTTGTCCTCGAGTATCTTAGCCACCTTATCGGGCAGCTGTGCAAGCTCATCAAGCAGCTCCTTGAATCTTGCATCATCTATCTCACCGCGGACCTTGGCAAGCTGCATGGCAAGCAAATATCCTGCTATAAGCTGTGTGCTGTACGCCTTCGTCGTAGCGACCGATATCTCCGGGCCTGCAAGAGTGTAGAACACATTATCGGCATCTCGCGCGATATTTGAACCGACCACATTTACTATGCCCAGTGTCTTTATACCCTGTTCCTTCGCCAGAGTAAGAGCCGCACGGCTGTCGGCAGTCTCACCCGACTGGCTGATGATTATAACAAGGCTGTTCTTATTCAGCGGCATTTTTCTGTATCTGAATTCAGAAGCAAGCTCCACTCTTACAGGGATAGTTGTAAGCTCCTCGATAACGTACTGTGCACATACTCCTACATGATAAGCGGAGCCGCAGGCAACAATGTAGATCTGCGAAAGCTCCTTCACCTCGTCATCGGTAAGCCCGAATTCCTCCAGCACGATATTGCCGTCCTTTACAACGGAGTTGATAGTATCTCTGATAACCTTGGGCTGCTCGTGTATCTCCTTGAGCATAAAATGCTCGTAGCCGCCCTTTTCAGCAGCCTCGGCATTCCAGCTGATCTCGGTAAGCTCCTTCTCGATCGGCTCGCGGTCAATGTTGAAAAACTCAACTGTTCCCTTTCCGAGCTTAGCGATCTCCATATTACCGATATAGTAAACTTTTCTTGTATATTTCAAGATAGCGGGAACATCAGATGCAACAAACGTCTGCCCGTCTGTAACACCTATTATCATCGGGCTGTCCTTTCGGGCAGTATAGATCTCCTCGGGGAATTCCTTGAACATAACACACAGCGCATAGGAACCGCGAATACGGGTCATAGCACGGCAGATGGAATCCACGGGACCCAGCTTATACTTATTATAATAGTAATCTATGAGCTTTACAGCCACCTCCGTGTCAGTCTGCGACTTGAAAGCATAGCCTGCTTTGATAAGCTTCTCTTTCAGTTCCTGATAATTCTCAATGATACCGTTATGGACAGCTACAACATTTTCATCGTCAGAGGCATGGGGGTGAGCATTCAGTGAAGAAGGCTCGCCGTGAGTAGCCCACCTTGTGTGACCGATACCGCAGCAGCCTTTTACGGCAGCACCGTCATTTGTCATTTCCTGTAATACCTTGAGCTTTCCCTTAGCCTTGACGATCTCAACATCGCTGTCACCGTCCCTTACTGCTATTCCGGCAGAATCATACCCTCTGTATTCAAGCTTAGACAATCCGTCAAGGAGTATGGGAGCAGCCTGATCGTTTCCTGTAAAACCTACTATTCCGCACATATAATACAACCTCTCATTCTTTGTCTGACATTTATCAGCGAATTATTATCCGTCCAATTTTCAAATCCATTTACAATATTCCTTATTATATCACAAAAAAAGCCTTTCGTCAACAGTTATTTTGATTTTCTGCCGACCGTTGTCTTAATTTTTCGCCTTCTGCGCTCGGATTTGTTTTTTAGCCACTTGATAATTATGTAAAGAGCAGCGATCAGCACCAAAAGGATGACCAACAGCCAGGGCATAAGCTTGTTTCTCAATTCCTTTATACCCGATGTACTGCCTGAAGACAGATCTTTGCCGCTGTTCGGCTCACTGTCGGATAAAGCTGAGGACACCTCATCATCTTCGGCACCGTTATCATCTGCGGGGTCGGTCTGCTCCGCAATAACTGCCGCAGCATCGGCGTTATCGCTTTCCTGCTCCGAGGAAGAAGGCTCCGCCTCGGAAGATGATCCTTCTGTGCTTGACTCAGGAGCGGGAGCACGCTGAACAACTATTCGATATACATTTTTGTTTCCTTCATCATCAGTGACAGTGATCGTTCTGACAGTTCCCGTTTCACTCAGTTTCTTGGAACCCTCGAACCAGATGTAATCAGACTCGGAAGCAGTAACAGCATCTACCTCAAAGACCTCTACCTCGTGACCTACCTTGACAGTATAATCAAATATCAGCGGAGAGAACTGCGGCATCAGCTCACCCTCCGAAACAGTAATGCTTTTCAGAACACCTTTGAGCGGGATACCGTTCTCGTCCTTGTCAGGTACGGAAACCTCATTCTGTTCCGAAGGATCAGACTGCATATCATCTGTCAAGCTATCAGCATTTACAGATAACGCAGCCGATGCAGAGGGGCTGCCGAGCGGTGTACCGTCCTCAGCACTGACAGTGCAGTTAGATAACGAAAACTCCGCATCTCCTGCTGATATGGCTGTAAAGGAAAGCGAAACGGTCATAGCTGTTACCTGTGTATCGGAAAATTCCTTGACATGAAGGATACCGCCGCTGCCCTGAGCACTGCCGCCTGTAAAAGCCGCCTTCTGATCGTTATAGATCAGATCTGTCTCGACCATAGCGATCGGGGTGTCTGCACTGAACGATATCGTCAGCTCAAAGCTCTCCCCCTGCACAACAGAAGCAGGAACACTTATCACTGCCCCCGTGTCGGCAGCTGCATACAGAGCCGACATATGTCCGAACACTGCAGCCGCAAATGTAAGCAGCAAAGCAGCGAACAATTTTGTCTGTCTCATTTTGACCTCCGAATTCTTTTGTGTCTTATCTTTTTCAGTTATATTCCTAATTCTACTCTCAGATAGCATTCTCCAAACGCATCTGATGATGTCTCTTCTATACATTATAGTACAAAAAGCATGATAAGTCAATAATATCATTCAGATAATGCTTTTTTCATAAAATCCTCTGTGGTCACATTGCCCGAACGGTTATATCTGTTAAGCTCAAAAAGTCCATTGCTGCTGCCTTTAGTGAGATGATTAGGCTTTTCCTCACAGCCAAGAGATGCCTTAAAGCCCAGCATTCTTATGACCTCTCGTGCAGCAGGGCAAACAAGGCCGTACGGATAAGCATAGACCGTCGGAACAACACCAAACTCACGTTTGAACAGCTTCTGCATATAAGACGTATCATTCAGCATCATTCTGCGGTAATCCGTATAGCTTTCGGTGCTCAGCTGTAAAGCTCCTCGCCTTTCGCCAAGCTTATGCAGATCATAACTGTGATTTACCGATTCAGCTCTACCGCTTGACAGCAATTCTCTGATATCATCATAAGCCATATAGGAGTACGAGGGGGACGGAGCTGCATCTTCATTGGCTCCTTCAGCAAGGATACCGACAATGGAAAAGGCTGCACAGAGATCATATTTTTCAAGCAGCGGAAGCGCATAGACAAGGTTGTTCAGCTGTCCGTCATCGAATGTTAATACTACAGGTTTTTCGGGCAGATCGCCGCTTCCCTCGCAAAAGCTTATAACATCGTCAAGGCTCACAGCTTGATAGCCGTACTGCTGCAAATACTTCAGATCGCTTTCCAGCTGCGACGGGGTCACGGTGTATTCACCTTGAGTGCTTCCTTCCGGCAAAATGCTGTGATACATGAGTATAGGGACATTCCTCGTTTCTGTTTTAGGCGTAAAGGTATTTGTGCTTACAGCATTCGGAAGTCTTTTCTCCCGTACAGAACAAAGACACAATGCTCCCAAAACGATCGCAAGAAGCACAAGGAACACCGTGAGCTTGACAAGGCTTTTATCCTTTTTCATAGTATTATATCCTCCAATGCTTAGTTATACTTAAATTTATGCCATAAAATGCCCGATTACGATAAGCTCTGTCAAGTTGAAAAAAAACTGTCCAAAGAGCAAAGAAATTGCTTGTACCCCCTTGAAAAATTTGTGCATATCTGATATAATAATAGTATCAGCTTGAAAAATCTTGTGAGAATCATCTCATGCCCGCAGAATACGAACTGCAAATATATTCTTTCAGGGAGGAATTCGCTTGAAAACTATTAGATCAAAAATGATGCTTGCAATGTTTGCTATATCTATATTGATAATCGCATTGCTGAGTGTTTTCAGTATTCTCTATATCAACAAATCGGTCAGAAACACACTGGAGGACACGGTGCAGCCGCTTGCCGTCCAGTCAGCGCGTACTTTTGACACGGTAGTAGAGAACTACGGCAATCACCTTCTGATGCTCTCAAGAAGCTTTAAATTCGTAGGCGCCTCCTCCGATAAAGAAAGACTTGAATTCCTTGAAAGCTCGTTCACCGAGGATGATAAGACCATCGGATATGCGATCTACTCTGCTGACGGTAAGATCAGAGAAAGCTCGCCCGAGGTATCTCTGTGCGCAGATGCTATCAAGAGCAGCGATGTTGCAGCCACTCTAAGTTCCAAGACCGTGACCTACGGCGATATCGTTTCTATCAAGGACAATATTTATTTTTCGGTGCTGGTACCGATCACTCTTTCGGATAACACTACGGTCGTAGCAGCAGCTACATTTATGGCAGACCCGCTCAACGAGGTGATCTCGGAGATCAATATCGGCAGCAACGGTTTTGCATACGTTGTCAATTCCAAAGGCGAAATGATGCTGCATAAGGAGATCCAGCGTGCAAAGAGCCGTTTCAATCCTGTTGATCTTGCTAAAAGCGATTCGACCTATACCGATTATTCCGAGTTCATTATGAATGCAAGCGCTGCGGGCTTTGGCGCAGGACAGTACGAATATAACAATGTGAAATACACTGCGGGCTATGCACAGTGCAAATATTTCGGCGGAACGCTCTTTATCGCTGCACCTTCCGATGACTTCATGACAGCAGGCAAGAACGCATTCAGAAACATCCTCTTCCTTGGATTACTGCTTATTATTGTCACCGTTATCGTATCTATCATCTTCGCACAGAGAATGGCGAAGCCGATCGTCTCGACCACGAACCGTATCCGTGAGCTGGCACAGGGCAACCTGACTGACAGAGTAGAGGTATCATATTCAAAAGATGAGATCGGAATTCTTTCGGGCTCGCTGGCGGATACTATCGTAAGACTGCGGCAGTATATCACCCTTATTACAGTAGCCCTGACCAATATCTCCGAGGGCAATATGACCCACAGAGTAGAAGGCGATTTCAAGGGCGATTTCATCAAGATCAAATCGACGTTTAACGAGATTCTTGAATCCCTCGGCGAAACATTTGCTTCTATCAACACCTCTGCCGAGCAGGTAAACTCGGGGGCTGTTCAGGTCTCCAATTCCGCACAGGCGCTTTCTCAGGGCTCTACTCAGCAGGCAAGCGCTATAGAAGAGCTTTCTGCGACACTTAATGATGTTTCTACACAGGTTAAGCAGAATTCCAAGGACGCTAAAAACGCTTACAATATCGTTACCGAGAATACCAAGGCGATCACAGCCTGCAATAATGATATGACAAATATGCTCGAGGCTATGGAGCAGATACATTCGACCTCGGCAGAGATATCCAACATAATCAAGGTCATCGACGAGATCTCGTTCCAGACCAATATCCTCGCGCTCAATGCCGCTGTTGAGGCTGCAAGAGAAGGCTCCAAGGGCTTCGGTGTCGTTGCGGACGAGGTAAGACGACTTGCTTCCCGTTCGGCCGAGGCTGCGAAGCAGACCGCTGCTCTTATTGAAAATTCTACCAAGGCAGTTAATAAGGGCTCTGAGCTTGCTGAGCAGACAGCTCGTTCTCTCGGAGAGATCGTTGAAGGCTCCGAGACCATTCAGGGTCTTGTAAAGAACATTACCGATGCATCAGCACAGCAGGCAGAAGCTATCGTTCAGATCAACACGGGCGTTGACCAGATCTCCGCTGTTGTAGCAACAAATACGGCAACTGCTATCGGCGCTGCATCTGCAAGCGAGGAGCTTTCTCAGCAGTCGCTGATACTCAAGAATATGATAGCTAAATTCAGACTTTCGGACGAGACTCCCCTGACGGCTGATAAGCCTGAAGAAGAAGCAGTCTCGATCGGTATTTCGGCTGATGAGGACGATATTCCCGCTGCCGATGATTCAGACCTCAAAATAGTGCTTAATGACGATGATGATAAATACTGATGCTATAAATAACCAAAGGAGGACTATACAATGAAAAGACGTATCGGAATACTGACAAGCGGCGGTGACTGCCCGGGGCTCAACGCCACCATCAGAGGTGTGGCAAAGGCCTGTTATCAACGTTTCGGTGAGGATGTTGAGATCGTTGGCGTTCAGAACGGATATTACGGACTTATCAATAATATGTGCAAGGAAATGAATCAGTCCGATTTTTCGGGTATACTTACTCAGGGCGGCACGATCTTCGGAACTAAGAGGACTCCGTTTAAAATGATGAAGGTCGTTGAGGAGGATAATGTTGACAAGGTCAAGGCTATGAAGCAGACCTATAAAAAGCAGAAGCTTGACTGTCTGCTGACACTCGGCGGAAACGGCACTCACAAGA
>CAMOFU010000042.1 GCA_946613705.1 uncultured Clostridia bacterium | reverse complement strand
GTAATGCAGTAACGGGATAACAGATAAGGCGTTCGGGGAGGTGGTCTGTCCGTTGAAGAAGGCGCTGTTTAAGGATACGCTTACCGAGATAAAGCGCTCGATGGGCAGGTTCCTTTCTATCTTTGCGATCATCGCGCTGGGGTGCGGTTTCTTTGCGGGGATAAAGGCCACGATGCCCGATATGGTGGATACGGCCGAGACGTATTTTGAGGATCATCAGCTGATGGACATGAAGCTGGTATCGACTATCGGCGTGCAGTCTGAGGACGTGACGGCGGTAAGGCGGGCAGAGAATGTCGAGTCGGCAGCCGCGGGATACTCAAAGGACGTATTCTATTACTACAATAACCAGAACCTTATTTTAAAGGTGATGTCGGTGCCCAAGAGCGGCATGAACGAGGCTGTGCTGCTGGAGGGGCGTTTGCCCGAGAAAAAGGGCGAATGCGCGGTCGAGGTCAAGATGAACTCGCCCGATACCTTCAAGGTGGGCGGCAGATTGAAGCTCACGGTGCCCGAGGGCGAGGATATACTCGGCACTCTCAGCACCGACAGCTACGAGATAGTCGGGATAATCACCTCGCCGATGTACATAGGCTTTGAACGTGACCGCTCGCTGATCGGTACGGGAGAGGTCTCCAACTATATAATGGTGCCCGAGGAGGATTTCGTGCTCGACAGGTATACCGAGCTGTATGTCAGGTTCAAGGGGCTGAGAGAGTACGACCAGTTCTCGGAGGAGTATTCCGATGCGGTGAGTCTTGCCTCGCGCGATGCGGTAAAGGTGTTTCACGAGAGTGTGACTGCACGCTACGACAGGCTGAAGGCCGATGCGGAGAAGAAGCTTGCCGATGCCGAGACGGAGCTGATGTCCTTCGAGAGCCTGCTTACCCTTTCGGCGGAGGATCTTGCGGCTGTGTATAAGACTGCCTCGGCGGAGTATCAGGCGGGGAAGAAGAGCTATGATGCGATGGAGAACAAGGGCACCGCAGCGGCATTCCTTGCGGAGGCGAAGCTGGCACAGGTAAAGAAGCAGCTCGATATGCTCTCCGAGCTGGTGAGCGGCGGCGATGCGGCAAGGGAGAAGTATATGCAGCTCTACCGCAGCTCGAAGCAGGAGCTTGAGGACGGCAGGGAGCAGCTGGAGAAGATACCCGAGCTTAAATTCTACGATACCGACAGGTTCTCTCTTACCGATTATGCGGGCTTTGAGAATGATGCGATGAAGGTGGATTCGATAGCAAAGGTGTTCCCCGCATTCTTTATACTTATCGCGGCGCTGGTGACGCTTACGACCATGACGCGGATGATAGACGAGCAGCGCACGACCATAGGCACCTACAAGGCGCTGGGCTATTCGGCGGGGCAGATCATCTTCAAGTATCTGTTCTATGCATTTTTGGCATCCGCTGCGGGCAGCGTGCTCGGAACGGTCATCGGATTGCAGGTGTTCCCGTCGATAATCTATCAGAGCTATAAAATGATGTATAATATCCCGCAGCTGGATACACCGTTCAGACCGCTGTATCTGGCGGGGTGCATGGCGGCTTCGCTGCTGTGTACGGGCGGGGCTGTGCTGTATGCGAGCCTGAAAACGCTCCGTTCTCAGCCATCGGCACTGATGCGGCCGAAGCCTCCCGCATCGGGAAGACGGGTGCTGCTCGAAAGGGTCGGCTTCATCTGGAAGAAAATGAGCTTTCTGATGAAGGTGACAGTCAGGAACCTGCTGAGGTACAAGAAGCGGTTCTTTATGACGGTAGCGGGCGTTGCGGGCTGCACGGCGCTGATAATCACGGGCTTCGGGCTGAAGCATTCGATAAAGTCGATAGCAGAGAGACAGTTCAACGATGTGTTCCTGTATGATGCCGTTGCGGTGATGGATACCGACAGCGGCGCAGTTCCGCAGAAGGCAAAGGAAACGCTGCTCGGTACCGACGGGGTGGAGGACGTTATGCTGTTTTCGTCCGTTTCCTGCGAGACGCGCAAGGGGACTGTCAATCAGAACGTCAGCCTTGTATGCCCCGAGCGTCCCGAGAGCTTCGGCGGCTTTATCAGTCTTGAAAAAAAAGACGGCAGCGGAAGCGCCGATCTTGGGAACGGAAAGGCGGCTGTTACCGAAAAGCTTGCGAAGCTGATGAAGCTTTCGGAGGGCAGCAGCATAACTCTGAGCCTTCCCGACGGTGATACGGCTGAGTTTGAGATCGGTGCTGTTGTAAAGAATTATACGATGCATTATGTGTATGTATCGCCCGAGCTGTACAAAGAGAAGGTCGGCAGCGAGCCTGTATACAAGAGCGCATATATGAAGCTCGGCGAGGTCAACGAGGACGGCTTCAAGGAGGCTGTTATCGGGGACAGGCAGTTCCTCGGGCTTTCGTTCAAGGGAGGCATCTCGGCTAATTTCCTGAAGTCGGTGGACAGTCTTGATTCGATAACGCTGCTGCTGATATTCTGCGCGGGGCTGCTGGCGGTGATAGTGCTTTACGATCTTGCGAACATCAACATCACCGAGCGTGTGCGTGAGATAGCAACGATCAAGGTGCTCGGCTTCTTCGACGGCGAGACCTCGGCATACATATACCGCGAGAACATTATATCTACGCTTCTCGGCATAGGTGTCGGCATCGGGCTGGGGAGACTGCTGCATTATTTCGTGGTGATGACTGCCGAGATAGATATAGTGCTTTTCAATCACGAGCTGATCTGGTGGGCATATCTGTTCGGCGTGCTGCTGACGATAGGGTTCGCAATGGCTGTGAACATTGTGCTGCACTTCAAGCTCAGAAGGATAGATATGGTGGAATCACTTAAATCAATAGAATAAACAACAGGGGGTCAAGGATATGAAAATGAAGAGAGTTACGGTAAATGCACTGGCTGTGCTGGCAGCTGCGGCGGCAATGCTTGCTGCACCCGCAGCGCGTGCATATGCCGATGACAGCGCTTCGGAGACAGTCGCCGAGAGTATCTCTGCTGACGAGAGTATCTCTGCTGACGAGAGTATCTCTGCCGATGAGCAGAGCAGTGAGACAGAGGACAGCAGCGAGACCGAGGAGCCTCAGCAGCCGATAGAGATAAAGGATGCGGTGATGAAGCTCGACAAGACCGTGTTCACATACACGGGCAGTGCGATAGAGCCCAAGCTGCTTTCGGTGACCTGCGGGGGCGAGGTGCTGACCGAGGGAACGGATTATACGCTCACCTACAGGAACAACATCAAGGTCGGCGCGGATTCGGCACTGGTGACGATAAGAGGTATCGGGCGCTTCAAGGGCAGAAAGAGCGTGAACTTTACGATCACGCCCGAGAAGATGAAAAAGCCCGTGCTCACCACCGCGAATGACAGCATAAGGGTAACATGGACTGAGGATAACAGCGCACTTGCCTATCAGATACAGTATTCCAAGGACCCCGCATTTGTCAATGACGTTCACAGCACTACGGTGACGGGGCGGGAGTATGTTAACCTTACCAATATCCCGAGGGCGGGAGAGGTGTATTATGTCAGGGCGCGGGCATTCGTAACGTCCGACTCTACCGTCAGCGGCAAGAGATACGGCACATACAGCGCCGCCGCCAGGATCACCGTTAAGGACAGCATCAAGTCGGCAAGCATACCCTATGCTTCATACACCTACAGCGGAAAGACGATAATGCCGCCCGTCACGGTAAAGGGTCACGGCGGCACCGTGCTCACAGAGGGCAGGGATTACACCGTCAGCTATTCCGCCAATGTAAAGGTCGGCACCGCTAAGATCACGCTCAGAGGCAAGGGCAGCATAGTCGGGACATTTTCGCGGACGTTCATCATCAAGCCCGCGAAGAATTCGCTGACACAGCTTTACAATAACGGCAGGGCAAGGTTTACCGCAGTCTGGAAGGAGGACAAGACAGCAACGGGCTATCAGGTGATGTATTCCACCGACCCGAGTTTTGTTAAAAACGTCCGCACCTATTCGACCAAGAAGACGACTGCGAATTTCTCTACCTATATCGAAGGCGGGAAGACCTACTACGTCAAGGTGAGGTCGTACATAGCCGCAAACGGCACACGCTACGGCAACTACAGCAAGGTCAAAACGGTCACGACTGTCAAGCGCGATCTCAGTGTGCTGAAAAAGCAGCTCAAGGCCGCGATGGACAAGTACCCGGGGGAGTGGTCGCTGTATTTCAAGTCGCTGAAAACGGGCGAGACTATCGAGATCAACAACAAGCAGTATTACGCTGCAAGCCTGATGAAGCTGTGGTGCGCGGCTGCGACCTATGATGCGATAGAAAAGGGTAAGCTCTCGGAGACAGCGGAGATAAAGAACTATCTCAACACGATGATAACATACAGCTTCGACGACCCGTTCAACAGGCTGGTGCATATGCTCGGCAAGACGGGCGTGAGAGACTGGATAAGGGCAAACGGCTATACCGAGACTATCCAGCGGCATGGTTACAGCGACGGCTATGATTACCCCGGAACGGTGATCGAGCAGGGGTCTAACCTGACCTCGCCGAAGGACTGCGTTAAGTTCTTCGAGTCGGTTTACCGCGGGGAGTGTGTGTCGAAGGCAGCCTCGGCAAAGATCATGGCGCTGCTGAAGGCTCAGCACTGGACCTCCAAGCTGCCCGCAGGAATACCCGCAGGCATCGTAACGGGCAACAAGACAGGCGATGTGAACGACAATACTCACGACTGCATGATAGTATTCCTTGACGACGAGCCGTTCGTTATGTCAGTTATGTCCGAGATCATCGGCGGCGGCTGGGCCAATTCTTACCATATGAAGGAGCTCTCTAAAATGGTATACGATTATTTGATAAATAATAAGGTTTAAGGAGGTAGACTTATGAAAACAAACAAGTGCAGACTGAACTGGTGGGCAATGCTTGCAAGCCTGCTGGCAGGCATCATTCTCGGGGCGGTGGGCGTACTGCTCGGAAAGAGATATCTTGCTCCCCGCAAGACAGAGCATGACGACCGCGTGGGCTTTGATTACTGCGATTACGATTTCGACGATTATTACGACGACGATCTGCAGTACCGCGACAATGAGGATTCTCAGCTCGATGACGAGAGCGGGACATATTCGTTCTGACAACAATATTATAAAATAATATAAATAGGAAAGGCATGATCTGAAAGATGAAATTAGGTATGGTAGGACTGCCGAACGTCGGCAAATCCACACTGTTCAATGCGCTGACCAATGCGGGAGCGGAGTCGGCCAACTATCCGTTCTGCACGATCGAGCCGAACGTCGGCATCGTGTCGGTGCCCGATGAGAGGCTGGAAAAGCTCAGGGATATGTATGACCCCGTGAAGTTCACACCCGCAACGCTTGAATTTGTAGACATTGCGGGACTGGTCAAGGGTGCTTCAAAGGGTGAGGGGCTCGGCAACAAGTTCCTTGCGAATATCCGCGAGGTGGACGCGATAGTTCACGTTGTGCGCTGCTTCGAGGACGAAAACATAGTACACGTTGACGGCAGCATTGACCCTAAGAGAGATATCGAGACTATCGACCTTGAACTGGTGTTCTCGGACGTTGAGCTGATAGAGCGCAAGCTCGACCGCACCAAGAAGGCTATGAAGGGCGACAAGAGTCTTGCTTCGGCAGTTGATTTTCTTGAGCGGCTGAAGGCTCATCTTGAGGACGGCAAGCCTGCCCGTTCATTCGATATGACCGAGGACGAGCTGGAGCTTCTGAAGGAGACTCCGCTGCTGAGCCTGAAGCCCGTGATCTATGCGGCAAACCTCTCCGAGGAGGATTTCACGAACAATATCGACACCAACAAGCATTATCAGGCTGTATGCGCTATAGCCAAGGAGGACGGCAGCGCCGTGTTCCCGATCTGTGCGCAGATAGAGGCCGAGATAGCCGATATGTCCGACGAGGACAAGGCGATGTTCCTTGACGAGCTGGGACTTGAAACGAGCGGACTGAACCGTATCATCAAGGAGGGCTATGCACTGCTGGGGCTCATATCCTTTCTTACTGCGGGTCAGCCCGAGGTAAGGGCATGGACGATAAAGAAGGGCACCAAGGCTCCGCAGGCAGCGGGAAAGATACACTCGGATTTCGAGAAGGGCTTTATCCGTGCCGAGGTGGTTGCATTTGACGACCTTATGGCGTGCGGTTCGATGACGGCAGCCAAGGAGAAGGGTCTTGTCCGCTCGGAGGGCAAGGAGTATGTCATGCAGGACGGAGATATAGTGCTGTTCAGGTTCAACGTCTGAATCAGGATCATTGCACAAAACAAGGAGCTGTTGCATCACGCAGCAGCTCCTTTTCCTATTTGCAATTTGCTATTACTTGTATTTGTTTACTGTCGGATATAGATCCCGTTCTCTTCGAGGTAATCCTCTAAGTCCTGCTTATACTCGAACTCGGAGGGGTCGAACAGAGCTTTCAGGGCTCGCTGACCGATATCCTTTCTGTAGTGGGCATTCTCAAAGCTGATCTTTCTGACGGCTGCATACGAGAGGTTGATCGCCTCCTGAAGCGAGCCGCCCTTGCAGGTCACGCCCAGCACGCGGCCGCCGTTGGTGACGAGCTTGCCGTCGATGAGCTTGGTGCCTGCGTGGAATATCTCGGCACCGTCGAGCTGACCCTTTTCGTTGAGCCCCGTGATCTCAAGCCCCTTGGGGTAGGAAAGGGGATAGCCGCCGCTTGCCATTACAACGCAGGTGCAGGCACCCGTGTGCCATTTGATGTCGATATCCGAAAGCCTGTGGTCGCAGATCGCAAGCATGATCTCCAGCAGGTCGCTGTCGAGCATCGGCAGCACGACCTGAGTCTCGGGGTCACCGAAGCGGCAGTTGTATTCTATCACCTTCGGACCCTTGGGGGTTATCATCAGGCCGAAGTACAGGCAGCCCTCAAACGTTCTGCCCTCGGCATTCATCGCGTTGACAGTCGGCAGGAAGATCTTCTCCATGCACTCCGCCGCGACCTCGGGGGTGTAGTACGGGTTCGGAGCGACGGTGCCCATTCCGCCCGTGTTAAGGCCCTCATCGTTATCGTAGGCGCGCTTGTGATCCATAGACGATATCATCGGCTTTACGGTCTTGCCGTCGGTAAATGCCAGCACGGATACCTCGGGGCCTGTGAGATACTCTTCAACAACGATGGTCGCCGAGCTCTCACCGAATTTCTTGTCATCTATCATTTCCCTGACAGCGGCAACGGCTTCCTCCTCGTTCTGAGCCAGTATCACTCCCTTGCCGAGCGCAAGCCCGTCCGCCTTGATAACTGCGGGGTAGGTGTTCTGCTTTCTGATATACTCTATCGCAGAGGCGCTGTCGGTGAACACCTCATAGCCTGCGGTGGGTATACCGTATTTCTTCATCAGGTTCTTGGAGAACACCTTGCTGCCCTCGATGATCGCTGCCGCCTTTTTCGGGCCGAAGGTCTTGAAGCCCTCTGCCTCGAGCGCATCTGCCATGCCGAGAACCAGCGGGTCATCGGGTGCGACAACAACGAGATCTGCTTTTATACTTTTGGCGAGCGCGACTACACCGTCGATATCTGTTGCGCCGACAGAGAAGCACTCGGCTCCGTCCGCCGCGATGCCGCCGTTGCCCGGGGTGCAGTATATCTTATCGCACTTTGGCGACTGCATGAGCTTGCGGATTATCGCGTGCTCGCGTCCGCCGCTGCCTACTACTAATATTTTCATCGTATCTATCCTCCTTCGGGGTCATCTGCGGAGCTTAATGGTGGAACAGTCTTATCCCTGTGAATGCCATTGCCATGCCGTACTTGTTGCAGGTCATGATAACATGATCGTCGCGGATAGAGCCGCCGGGCTCGGCGATGTACATAACACCCGACTTCCTTGCTCTTTCGATATTGTCGCCGAACGGGAAGAACGCATCACTGCCGAGGGCAACGTCTGTGTTCTGATCGAGCCACGCTCTCTGCTCCTCCTTGGTGAACACCTCGGGCTTTACCTTGAAGATGTTCTCCCATGCTCCGTCAGCGAGAACGTCCATATACTCGTCGGAGATGTAAACGTCTATAGCATTGTCGCGGTCGGGGCGGCGGATATTGTCAACGAATTGCAGTCCGAGGACCTTCGGGTGCTGTCTCAGCCACCAGATATCAGCCTTGTTTCCCGCAAGACGTGTGCAGTGGATACGCGACTGCTGACCTGCGCCGATACCGATAGCCTGTCCGTCCTTGACGTAGCATACCGAATTTGACTGGGTGTATTTCAGCGTGATGAGCGAGATCATCAGATCCTCCAGCTTGTCGGCGGGGATATCCTTGTTGTCGGTAACGATATTGGAGAGCAGTTCCTTGTTGATATCCAGCTCATTGCGTCCCTGCTCAAAGGTCACGCCGAACACCTGCTTGCGCTCTACGGGGTCGGGGGTGTAGCTCTCGTCGATCTTTATGATGTTGTAGGTGCCCTTGCGCTTGCTTTTGAGTATCTCCAGCGCCTCATCGGTGTAGCCGGGGGCGATGATGCCGTCGGATACCTCGCGCTGTATCATTTTTGCGGTAGGAACGTCGCAGACATCTGAGAGCGCGATGAAGTCGCCGTAGGAACTCATCCTGTCGGCACCTCTTGCTCTTGCGTAGGCGCAGGCGAGGGGCGAGAGCTCGCCGAGATCGTCAACGAAATAGATCTTTTTGAGCGTATCGGAAAGCGGTCTTCCGACAGCTGCGCCCGCAGGTGAAACGTGCTTGAAGCTGGTTGCCGAGGGCAGTCCCGTTGCTTTTTTCAGTTCCTTGACCAGCTGCCAGCCGTTGAACGCATCGAGCAGGTTGATATAGCCGGGCTTTCCGTTAAGCACCTCGATAGGCAGCTCACTGCCGTTTTCCATAAAAACTCTTGACGGCTTCTGATTGGGGTTGCAGCCGTATTTGAGCAGCATTTCATTTGACATTATGATTACCTCCGTTTTATTATTCGTATCTTATTTTATTTTATTTTATTCACAGGCACCCTACAGCAGATGCTGCAGGTCGGTCAGACCTTCTCGAACTTGTTGACTATCCTTGTAACTGCCTTGCCTGTTGCAATATCAATGAACCTTACGAACAGCGAGACCTTGTTGTCCTCGTTCAGTGCGTCCCAAAGGCCGGCGGTGAACTCGTCGATATCGTTGGGGATAGCCACCTTCTTCGGCTCGCCCTCAAAGCTCGGCAGGGGAGAGCCGTCGCCGATATAGGTGTGTATAAAATGGCCGATGCCGTTGATCGGTTCGGAGTAAGCGTAGGTGAAGCGCTCTGTACACTCGGGGTCGCCGTCTGCCGACTTGATTATGTTCATGGCATAGTTATACTTGCCGTCGCCGATGTGCATGATGCCCGAGATGCGGGGGGTGTAGTTGGGAGCATCGTCCTCATATTCGCGGGTGCGGAGGCTCTGCTCAAAGGTCTGCTGCTTGTCCATCAGCTCAAAGATCGTGTCGGTCTGGTCGCCGTTGGTAACGATCGTCTTATTGCCCAGCACGCGCACGGGCGAATAGATGATAAGGTGCGGATCGGAGAGCTTCGAGGGGTCTGCCGCCTCGGTCCTGATGCCGTCCTCTGTCTCGGTGAACACGCGGTTGCGGCTGTTCACGCTCCTGCCCATGATGAAGTAGGCGGTAACAGCGTTCTTCCCGTCCTCGCTCTTGCCGATCACGATGCCGCGCCCCGGGTAAGCGTTGCTTTTCAGTTCCTCATAGATGTTGAGCTTTTTCATGTTGATCTTTACCTCCTGTTTGTTGAATATTGTATATTGTTAACTGTTATGTATCACTTTCACAGATCGACAAACGCCCTGCCGTCCTTTACCGTGATCCTGTCCTCGCAGAACAGCGATACGGCTTTTGGCAGTATCTTCCACTCGACGTTCTCCATTATCCTGCGCTGCAGGGTCTCGGGCGTGTCATCATTCTCCACCGCAACGGTCCCCTGAAGGATTATCGGTCCGCCGTCGCACTCCTCGGTAACGAAATGCACTGTCGCCCCCGATACCTTTACGCCCTTTGCAAGCGCCGCCTCATGAACGTGCAGACCGTAGAAGCCCTTGCCGCAGAAGCTCGGTATCAGCGCGGGGTGAACGTTCATCATCCTGTACGGGAACGCTCTGCACACCTGCTCGTCGAGTATCGTCATAAAGCCTGCATACACTACAAGATCGGCATTCTCCTCGATCAGCGCATCACGCATCGCAGCCGAGTATTCGGCGATATCCGCGTATTCTTTTCTTGCAAGCACGCGGGTCTTTATCCCTGCCGCCTTTGCACGCTCCAGCGCATAAGCGTCCTCCCTGGAGCTGATAACGCAGGTGATATGCCCGCCCTTTATCATGCCGCTCCTTTCGGAATCTATCAGCGCCTGCAAATTGGTGCCGCCGCCCGAAACGAGCACTATTATATTTTTCATCTTCCGTTTCCTCCCGCTGTTCTATGCTTCTCTGCCGCGTCGGCAGCCGCTACCATTCGTCTTGAATGCCCTCGTTGACCGTGACCTTGGCTACGCCTTCGATCTCGTTGAGCGCCCTGAGTATGCCCGTTATCGCCTTATCCTCGGCAGCGTTCCCGAGGTCGAGCACTATTTCAAGCTCCCGCGCGGACTTTATCTCGGCAAACACCTCGCCGTAGAAATTGTCCTCGTCGAGCTTGCCGCATTTCTTTTCGAGCATGGCGTAGAACTCCTTTGAGGTGTCCTCGCCGATGTCGCGGCTGAACTCCGCCTTGTAAATGAACATCTCGCCGTCCATGCCCTCGATGTGGGCATCATAGTAAAGTCCGAGCTCTCCGATACCGAAATAGCTGTCCCAGATATCATCGGGAATGCTCATCATATAGTCCTCGCTCTCGGCGCGTGCCTCGTAAGCCTGCTCGGCATAGCGGCTCTCGATATCTACGGCGCTTTTCCGCCCTATGATCATAACTGCCGCCACACAGGCGAGCGCCGCCGCCCCGATGATGATGCCGCCGCGTCTGCGAAGGAAGCGCCGCAGCTTTTCATTTTTGATCTGCAAAGCATTCTCCTCCATTTAAAACAAGGAGGGCAGCTGTTGATATTGCCCTCCTGTTGAAATGTTTAGCAGATGATAACGCCCTCGTCGCTCTCAACGAGCTCGCCGAGCACATAGGCCTCCTCGCCCGAAGCATTGATCGAGGCTACAGCCTTGTCGGCATCGGCCTTGTCAACGCATACGATCATGCCGACACCCATGTTGAAGGTGTTGAACATATCCCTCTCGGGAATGTTGCCCGACTGCATGATAACGTCAAATATCGGCAGCACCTGAACGGCATTGCGTTCGATCTTGGCGGAGATGCCCTTCGGCAGCGAGCGCGGGATATTCTCATAGAATCCGCCGCCCGTGATATGAGATACCGACTTGACATTGACCTTTTCGATCAGCTCCATTATCGCCTTGACATAGATCTTTGTAGGTGTGAGCAGCACGTTCCCGAGGGTCGTCCCAAGCTCGGAATAATGCCTTGCCAGATTGGACTCGTTCACGGTGAACACCTTTCTTACCAGCGAGAAGCCGTTTGAATGCACACCGCTCGACTTTATGGCGATCAGCACATCGCCCGCCTTCTGTGTATCGGGCTTTAGGATCTTCTCCTTATCGACAACACCTACGGCAAAGCCTGCAAGGTCATACTCGTCAACGGGATAAAAACCCGGCATCTCGGCAGTCTCGCCGCCGATAAGAGCCGCGCCCGACTGCACACAGCCCTCTGCAACGCCCTTTACGATCTCTGCGATCTTCTCGGGGATATTCTTGCCGCAGGCTATGTAGTCGAGGAAAAACTGCGGCTTTGCTCCGCAGCAGATTATATCGTTGACGCACATCGCAACGCAGTCGATGCCGACAGTGTCATGCTTGTCCATAAGGAACGCGATCTTCAGCTTGGTGCCCACACCGTCGGTACCCGAAACGAGCACAGGCTTTTTGATGCCCTCCAGGTCAAGCTCAAACAGTCCGCCGAAGCCGCCGATACCGCTGAGGACACCGCTCGTGGCAGTCCTTGCGACGTGCTGCTTCATAAGCTCTACAGCCTTGTAGCCTGCGGTAACGTCAACTCCCGCGGCCTTGTAGCTCTCGGAAAAACTTTTCATCTATATATACCTCGATTCGATCACTTGTTCAGGCCGATCCTCTTCATCATTTCCTGATAAGCCTCTTCTACGCCGCCCATGTCTCTGCGGAAGCGGTCCTTGTCGAGCTTCTCGTGGGTCTTGCTGTCCCAGAAGCGGCAGGTGTCGGGGCTGATCTCGTCAGCGAGGATGATAGTACCGTCGGAGGTCTTGCCGAACTCGATCTTGAAGTCGATCAGGTCAACGCCGATGCCCTTGAAGAAGCCTACCATGAACTCGTTTACCTTGAAAGCGTACTTGGCGATAGTCTCAAGCTCCTCCTTGGTGCAGAGACCGAGTGCCAGAGCATAGTAGTCATTGATGAACGGGTCGCCCAGATCGTCGTTCTTGTAGCTGTATTCAAGTATCGGGCAGAGCAGCTGCTTGCCCTCTTCGATGCCCATTCTCTTGGAGAAGGAGCCTGCTGCCACGTTCCTGATGATGACCTCGAGCGGAACGATGGATACCTTCTTGACAAGTGTTTCCCTGTCGGAGAGCTCCTCAACGAAATGAGTGGGAACGCCCTCCTTTTCCAGCATCGAGAACATATAGTTCGTCATCTTATTGTTGATAACGCCCTTGCCGACGATAGTGCCCTTCTTCTCGCCGTTGAAAGCGG
>CAMOFU010000041.1 GCA_946613705.1 uncultured Clostridia bacterium | reverse complement strand
AAGCTTGACAAGAAAAGCAGGAACGTACTGGAGATGTTCATATAATTACATTAAGATGAAAATACTTCTTCGGAAGGAGATGAGATGATTGAACCTTTTATTGAAGATGCCTGAAAATGCGCCCTCCGATCTTGCATATTCTTTGCCGTTCAGGTTTACCTCCGACGGTGAGGAAACAGACGGCATCTTTGCTGTAGATGATGAATATATTTATATCTATAACAACAATGTGCTTGAAGAAAAATACAGCATCAAAGACTTCACAGAGTTTCAGTGCCGCCGACAGATAGGCACCTCTATGGCGCAGGGCATCAGACCCGACGGCGATGTTATCTGCTTCTGTGAGTTTACGCAGGATATGTTTATAAGATATGCCGAGGTGCTGAAGCTTCTGGAGCATTATGTGAGGACAAATGAGCTGATTCGGGATACAGGCGATGACGAACCCGTTTGCCCGAATTGCGGACTGCCGCTTGACGGTGCGCAGGAGTGCATTTACTGTAAGAGCAAGGGCTCGACGATGCTGAGGCTCATCAAACGCATCGGGCCGTATAAGAAATACTTTATTACAGCAGTTCTCTGCACGATCGCATCAGAGCTCATCTGGGTATTCATGCCTTATCTTGACAGGATAATCATAGACACCTATGTTACGCCCCGATCGGATGAATGGAGCGGCTTTATCGGCATCGTGATAGCTATAGTATCCTTCCTGCTTGCGGCGGGTGTGCTGGAGCTTCTGAATATGCGCAACTCGTTCCGAACTGCTTTGAGCATCGGCCGTGATCTGCGCAGAGAGGTATTCGAGAAATCACAGAAGCTGTCGCTCGGATCACTGTCAAAGAGAACAGCAGGCGAGCTTATAAACCGTGTTTCGGGTGATGCGGCAAAGCTGGAGGAGTTCATTACCGCCAACGGCAAGGACGCGATAGTCAAGCTGTTGTCACTATTTATCATAGGTGTGCTTCTGTTTATCATGGACTGGCGGCTCGCTCTTATGACGATACTGCCCATACCGTTTGTGTTTCTTATTGTCAAGAAGCTGTTTTCGGTCATGGCACTGAGATATACTGCCGTGTGGAAGTATTCCAAGAATCACAGCGAGACACTGCACGACATACTTAACGGCATAAATGTTGTTAAGTCCTACGGCAGCGAAGCCAGAGAGATAGCGCACTATGAAGGCTGCTCGATCAAATGGGCGCGTGCCTGCGTCAGAGCAGAGATCATGTGGTATCTGACTATACCGTTTTCCGAGTTCATACTTACTATCGGAAACTTTCTCGTTCTGTACTTCGGCGGTTCTATGATACTTGAACGTACTATGACGCTCGGTGAGCTTATACAGTTCACAACATACTCTGCTATGCTTTATGAACCTATCCGCTGGCTAATACATATTCCGAGGACGCTTGCAGACACCTCGGTATCAGCAGGAAAGGTATTTGAGATCCTTGATGAAAAATCCGAAGTAAGCGACTGCGAAGATGCTGTTGAGCTGGATATCAAGGGCGATATTGAATTTGACGATGTATATTTCGGCTATAAACAGTATGTCCCCGTGCTGAAGGGAGTCAGCTGCAAGATAAACAAGGGCGAGATGATCGGTATAGTCGGTCATTCGGGTGCAGGAAAATCAACAATGATAAACCTTATACTCAGACTCTATGACAGCACTCAGGGAGAGATCAGGATAGACGGGGTACCGATACGGAACATCTCGCAGCACAGCCTGCGCTCTCAGGTCGGAGTGGTTTTGCAGGAGACATTTTTATTTGACGGCAGTGTGCTCGACAACATTGCTTATGCCCGCCCCGATGCGCCTTTTGAGGACATTATCAAAGCTGCAAAGATCGCTTATGCGCATGACTTTATAGTAAAGCTTCCCGACGGCTACAATACAAGGGTCGGCAACAAGGGCTACCAGCTCTCGGGCGGTGAGCGCCAGCGAATTGCTATTGCACGAGCACTGCTCCATGACCCGAAGGTGATAATACTTGACGAAGCCACCGCATCTCTTGATACCCAGACCGAAAAGCAGATACAGCTTGCTCTCGCCAAGCTGACCGAGGGCAGGACTACCATTGCCATAGCACACAGGCTTTCAACGCTTGCAAATGCAGACAGACTTATAGTACTCGATAAAGGCAAACTTGTTGAGTTTGGCACTCACACAGAGCTGATGAAGCAGAAAGGCGTTTACTATCGCCTTGTTATGGCTCAGCGGCAGACGACCAAGATGAAAGCTGTCAAACCTCAGAAGACAGCACTTTCACAGTAAAACAAAAGCAGCACCCCGCACTTAAAAAACAGTGCGGGGTGTTTTCAGTTAAGTATCAGAAATCCTACCGAAAGATAGAGCCCGTAAGCAGACCACAAGACATACGGCACGAAGAGTGCGCCTGCGGTGTCATCGTTCTTGAAAAATACTACCGTGGTCAGAAATACCGTCAGCAGCAGCACTGCGGCGATCACAACAGCAGCAGGGAAGCATTTCGTTCCAAAGAAGACGGGACTCCAGAGAAAGTTGATAAACAATTGAAGAACATAGAGCTTCAATCCAAGCTCTCTTTGATCTTTTCCAAAAATATGCACAAGATATGCAGCTGTGCCCATAAGCGCGTAAAGCAGTACCCATGCCACGGGAAAGACCCAGCTCGGCGGTGCGATAGGCGGCTTTATAAGGCTTGCATAGTATTCCTTGAAGCTGCCGCCGGAAAACAGTGCAGACAAAGCTCCCACCAGCTCAGCGCTTATAATGAAAATCAGCAGATCGGTAACCTTGATCTTTTTCATATCTATCCCTCCAGTTGGTAAATACTATTCGGAGGGGAAGATCATTATGACACGTCAGCTGTAGAACATCACATATATAAGGGCGCAGCACCATACAAGCGCCGACAAAAACTGCACTGCGTAAAAGCTCTTGTGCTTTGTTTTATGGCGGAACAGATACATTCCCAGCCACCCGCCCGTCCAGCCGCCGAGACAATTCAACAGGAACAGCGTTTTCTCGGGAATGCGCCGTCTTTTGAGCTTGGCAGCACGTTTGTCGTGACCGTATGCCGCAAAGGTGACGATGCTCATTATAAGCATCAGACCAAGCATAATCAACAGTATAGGCTTATCTGTAAAGGAAAATGCTTTTACAAACACACTCATATACATCACCGGATACAGGAAAAGTACAGAGGGTATCCCTCGGTTCGGAATACCCTCTGAAGCTTACTTAAAATACTTAACGCCGTTTTCAAAGATCTGCTGATCCTTTTCACCGGGTACATTTATGCATACTCCGCTGCCCTTACGCTCCGAGTGACCCATCTTTCCAAGCACTCTGCCGTCGGGTGAGGTGATGCCCTCGATAGCGTCGATCGAAGTATTCGGATTGCAATGGATATCAAGAGTAGGTTCACCGTCGAAGTCAACATACTGTGTAGCGATCTGTCCGTTCTTTGCAAGCAGCTCAAGCTCTCTCGCAGTTGCCACAAAGCGACCCTCGCCGTGCGAAATAGCGATCGAATGGATATCACCTACATTGCAGCTTGCCAGCCATGGCGACTTGTTGGACGCGATGCGGGTGTTGACCATCTTTGACTGGTGACGGTGGATAGTATTGAATGTGAGAGTAGGTGAATCGTTTCTCATATCAACTATCTCTCCGTAGGGCACAAGTCCGAGCTTGATAAGCGCCTGGAAGCCGTTGCAGATGCCGAGCATAAGACCGTCACGGTTTTTGAGCAGATCGTGGATAGCATCGGTAAGGCGCGGATTGCGCAGGAACGAAACTATAAATTTACCCGAACCGTCAGGCTCGTCACCGCCAGAGAAGCCGCCCGGCAGCATCACGATCTGCGACTGCTTGATCTTCTGCTCCATGATCTCAACCGAATCAGAGATCATATTCTCGTTGAGGTTCCTGATGACAAATATATCTGCATCAGCGCCCGCCTTCTCAAAGGCTCTTGCAGTATCATACTCGCAGTTGGTGCCGGGGAATACAGGGATAAGCACCTTAGGCCTTGCGACCTTGATCGCGGGAGCTTTTCTCTCCTTAGCTTCATAGCTGTACTTAACAGGCTTAACATCAGATGTCTTTACCGTTGCAGGGAATACAGGTTCAAGCTTTTCTGCCCACAGCTTTTCAAGCTTAGCAACATCAAGCGTATACTTGCCGGTTACTATCTTATATTCCTTGGTAGTAACGCCGAGCATCTTGTAGCTGCCTTCGGGCAAGCCGATGTTTTCTGTGTTTACACCCTTTTTGAGCTCTATGACAAACGAGCCGTAGCAGGCGCGGAAAAGCTCCTTGGGAGTGCAGTCCTCGGTAAACCTGAAGCCGATCTTATTGCCGAAAGCCATTTTTGCGATAGCCTCAGAGATACCGCCGTAGGCTACCGACCAGCAGGCAGCGACCTTGCCTTCCGAAATAAGCCCCTCTACGATACCGAACACCTTTTTCAGCGAATCAAAATCAACGAGATTGTCCTTGTCATAGTCGGGACGGATATAAATAACGGTAGCATTGTCGTTCTTGAATTCGTTCGATACGATATTGTCGGTCTTTGCAGTGGATACAGCGAAGGAGACCAGCGTCGGCGGAACGTCTATCTCTTCAAAGGTGCCGCTCATCGAATCCTTGCCGCCGATAGACCCGCAGCCCAGCTCGAGCTGAGCCTTGTAAGCACCGAGCAGTGCGGCAAAAGGCTTGCCCCAGCGCGAGGGATCGTTCTGCGTTCTCTCAAAGTATTCCTGGAAGGTGAGCCAGCAGTTTTCATATCTTCCGCCTGCTGCAATAAGTCTGGAAACAGACTCCACAACAGCACTCATCGCGCCGTGATACGGGCTTATGGAAGAGAGGAACGGGTCGAAGCCCCATGCCATTACCGAAGCAGTGGTAGTGTCACCGTTCAGAACAGGTATCTTTGCAGCCATTGCCTGAGTAGGTGTGTTCTGGTATTTGCCGCCGTAAGGCATCAGCACAGTGCCTGCACCGATAGTTGAGTCGAACCTTTCAACAAGCCCCTTCTGAGAGCAGATGTTAAGATCGGATATCATAGCCTCCCAGCGCTCGGCAGAATCATCGTCATTGTCACGGGCAGCAAAAACAGGTGTATCGATCCTGACATCGGTATGCTTTTCTGCACCGTTGGAATTAAGGAACTCACGCGAGAGATCAACGATCGTCTTGCCGTTCCAGTTCATTTTAAGTCTCGGCTCATCAACAACATCAGCCACAAGCGTTGCTTCAAGATTCTCCTTTGCAGCCTCCTGCATGAATCTTTCAGCATCCTCCTTGGCAACGACCACTGCCATTCTTTCCTGTGACTCTGATATAGCCAGCTCGGTGCCGTCAAGTCCGTCATATTTTTTGGGAACAGCGTTCAGATCGATCACAAGACCGTCTGTCAGCTCGCCTATCGCTACCGATACACCGCCCGCACCGAAGTCATTGCAGCGCTTTATCATAGCTGTTACCTCGGGATTGCGGAAGAGCCTTTGCAGCTTTCTCTCCTCGGGTGCATTACCCTTCTGTACCTCAGCACCGCAGCTTTCGAGCGAGTGCAGCGTGTGCGACTTGGAAGAGCCGGTAGCTCCGCCGCAGCCGTCGCGGCCTGTTCTGCCGCCGAGCAGGATAACAACATCGCCCGCCTTGGGTCTTTCTCTCCTTACATTGGAAGCGGGAGCAGCACCGATAACAGCGCCTATCTCCATTCTCTTGGCAACGTATCCGGGGTGATAGATCTCGTTTACATGACCTGTTGCAAGACCGATCTGGTTACCGTAGCTTGAATATCCGTTCGCAGCACCCACAACGATCTTTCTCTGCGGCAGCTTGCCTGCAATGGTATCCTCAACAGGCACCAGCGGATTGCCCGCGCCCGTAACCCTCATTGCCTGATAAACATAGGAACGTCCCGAAAGAGGATCTCTGATCGCACCGCCCAGACAGGTAGCAGCGCCGCCGAACGGCTCGATCTCTGTCGGGTGATTGTGTGTCTCATTCTTGAACATCAGCAGCCAGTCCTCGTCCTTGCCGTCAACATCAACTGTGATCTTCACCGAGCAGGCATTGATCTCCTCGGATTCGTCAAGATCTTTCAGAAGACCGTCCTTTTTCAGCTTCTTGGCACCGATGACAGCAAGATCCATAAGGGTCAGCGGCTTGTCAGTCCTGCCTGCATAAAGCTCGTCCCTCGTGTTGAGATAATCCTTGTAGGTATCACAGATATAATCGGATTCTATATCAACGTTATCTATTATCGTAGAGAAGGTCGTATGGCGGCAGTGATCCGACCAGTAAGTGTCGATCATTCTTATTTCGGTTATCGTGGGGTTGCGTTTTTCCTTTTCCTTGAAATATGTCTGACAGAATTTTATGTCATCAAGATCCATAGCAAGACCGAGCTCTTCGATCATAGCCTTGAGATCGTCCTCGGTCGAATAGATAAAGCCGTCTACGGCAGCGACCTCCGTGGGGATCTCATATTTGATATCAAGTGTATCAAACAGATCGAGCTTTGCCTCACGGGATTCAACAGGGTTTATCATATACTTTTTGATAGCATCGAGCTCATCGCCGTTGAGATCCCCTCCGACGATATAAATGCGCGCCGATCTTACAGTCGGACGCTTGCCGCCTGTAAGCAGAGAAATGCACTGCGCACAGCTGTCTGCTCTCTGATCGAACTGCCCCGGAAGATACTCTACTGCGAATATGTATTCATTTCCGCCAAGCTCGGGCAGGCATTCATAGGTAACGTCTACCGCAGGCTCGGAGAAGACTACGGGTGCAGCAAGCTTGAAATCCTCGGCAGAAAGTCCCTCGGCATCATAACGGTTGATAACTCTCAGGCTTTTGAGCCCGTCAAGCCCCAGTGCCGACTTGATGTCCGAAAGGAGCGAATCTGCTTCAACAGCGAATTCAGGTCTCTTTTCAACATAAATTCTGAAAACGGACATAATCACAACTCCTTATAATTTGTAATTTGCAATTATCGATTGAGTGATTGGGTGATCGGGTGATCGATCCACAGCAATGAGATCAATGCTGCTTCATACATTATTAATTATACTACATTTAGTACCCTCATGTCAACAAAATACCGATTAATACACAAAATATTCGGAAAATTTCATTTTAGTTAATATCTTGTCCGATAAGACTGCCATAGCACCATTCTCCGTCACTGCTCTCGATCAGTACTCTTCCGAAATGCCTTCTGAGCGAGCCGTCAGTTATCCGAGCGATCCGTACAGGGGCATAATTATCCGCAAAGCCCTGATGATATTCGGGCGATGTCTCTTTTTCAAACAGCACCCGCTGGACGGTTCCGACAAGCGAACCGAGAAAACCTCTTCGTGAGCGAAGGCATACCTCCTTCATTTCTGCGGCACGACGATGCTTGGTCCTGCCGTCGGTCTGGCAGGGAAGCTTGTCAGCGGCTGTATCGGGTCGTCTTGAATATGGAAATATATGCGCCTCGGCAAAAGCGATCTGTTCTGCAAATTTAAGGCTTTGCAAATGCTGCTCTTCAGTTTCGGCAGGGAAGCCGACCATAATATCGGTCGTAACGGCGCAGCAGGTGAATGTTTGCCTCAGCTTTTCGCACAGAGCTGAGTATTCATCTGTAGTATATCTGCGCCTCATTGCACGCAGTACCTCGTTACAGCCGCTTTGCAATGACAAATGAAAATGCGGACAGAGCTTTGCACAGGCTGCCCAGCGCTCGATATCTGTATCAGTGATGAGCTCAGGTTCCAGGGAGCTGAGCCTTATCCTGAAATCCGCATCTACAGAATCAAGTGCTTCAATAACATCTGTAAGTCTCTGCTTCCCGCTGCCCTCGCGTCCGTAACAGCAAAGATTTATCCCCGTAAGTATGATCTCTTTGTGTCCCGCATCTATCAGCGCCTTCGCTTCCGAGATGATGTCACCGAGCGGCTTCGAGCGGATATGCCCTCTGGCATTGGGGATTATGCAGTATGAGCAGTGCATATCACAGCCGTCTTGTATTTTGATATATGCCCGTGTCTTGTCGTCTGCCGAGTAGTTGGTCATCGGCTCGATCAGCCTTTCGGCATCGTTATCGGTGATAGCCACTACACGCTCTCCCGTGTTCAAAAACGTTTCGATAAGCTCGGGAATGCGGGTCTTGTTGTGAGACCCTGCGATTATATCACATTCAGGCAGCCGCTGCGCAATATCACGGTGTGCCTGTGTCATACACCCCGCGCAGACAAGGATACAGCTCGGATTCTCACTCCTTATCTTATGTATGAGCTGACGGCATTTCTTGTCTGCCTCAGAGGTAACGGTGCAGCTGTTTACGATGCACACCTCGGCTGCTTTGTGGTCTGCGGAGGTTTCGTAACCGAACGATTCGAGCCGCTCACGGATATTCTCGGTTTCATATTGATTGACCTTACAGCCAAATGTGTAATAATATGCTCTCATACTCTATCTATCCTTCTTCAAAAATAGTAATATATTAGTTATGCACAAAATATGAACAAAAACTTTGTGCAACATCAACAAAACTCAACTTTGCTTTTAGTTGCTATTGACTATTATACTATATTTTATTTTTTTTTGCAAATATCTCTTGACATTTTTGAAAGTTTGGATATAATGGAAGTCAAGAGAGCGGAAAAAGCAGATCGCAGATGCGGACAAAAGCCCGTATCCGCGTATGCTGAACCTGCTTTCGGGAAAGTATGAAAGAGATAAAATCGTTTCGTTTATGTAAGGAGGAAACAGCTATGAAAAAGACAAAGATCATGTTAGGTGCGATCGCAGACGTTAAGGAATTTGTAAACATCGTTTCCAAATGCGACTATGAGGTTGATCTTGCTTCGGGCAGATATGCTGTTGATGCAAAGTCCATTATGGGTATTTTCAGCCTTGACCTTTCCAACCCCATCGACCTCACTGCTCACACTGAGAATGCTGACAAGTTTTTCAGCGAGATCGAGAAGTTTATCGTAAAGTAATTTGAAGATCAGTTTCAGAACCGATAAGCGGCGGCCTTTTGCGGACTGCCGCTTTTTTCGTGAAGAGCCTCTGTGAATATAATGCGGACTTGCCGAATAAGCTTTACTGAGCATCCCGCGCATATACAATACGCAGAAAGCGGGATACAGTATTATTCGGGAGGAAAATGATATGAGGATACTGCGTGTACTATCTGTAGTTTTATCGGTAACAGTCCTGTTTGCTGCGATCGCTCCGACGGACAGCAAATGCTTTGCAGACGGAGAGCACATAAGTGCAGCAGCATCGGCAGAGGAAGAAGTTCCGCAGATAAGCTTTGGAAAGTGCAGGGCAGCAGCGGTTTATGAATGCTCTACAGGGACGCTGCTTGCAGGCATCAACGATGATAAAGTGCTGCCGATAGGGCATCTTGCCAAGCTGATGACATTTTTGATCGCCGCAGAAAAGATCGGGGCGGGGGAACTGTCACTCAATGATACCGCTGTTTGTTCATCTAACGCAAATGCACAGCAGGATCCGCAGATCTGGCTCGGCATAGGCGAGAAGATCGATGTAGGGGAGCTTATGAGGTCTATATCCGTAGGCAACGCTAACGATGCCTGTGTTTGTCTGGCCGAGAAAATGTCTGAAAAGGAAGAATACTTTACAGAGATCGAAAACCGTAAAGCAAAAGAGCTTGAAATGTTAGATACTGTCTTCAGCGACTGTACAGGGGATTCGGAAAACACGGTATCTACTGCCTCCGACCTGTGCAGACTTGGCAGTGAGCTTGTCAAGCTCGAAAACTTTTCACAATTCTTCACGACATGGATGGATACTGTCAGGGGCGGCAGGGCAGAGCTCGTGAGCCGCAACAGACTGATGAGATCATATAAAGGAATAAGAGGCTTCAAGGTAGGTTCGACCGCATCAGCAGGTGCGTGTGCTCTCATTTGTGCCACAAAGGCTGATATGACAGTCTGCGCAGTTATTCTTGGCTGCGAGGACGAGGAACCGTTGCTTGAACAGGCAGAGAAACTGCTCGACAGTGCGTTTGCATACTATGAGGTGTATCATCCCGAGGTCCCCGAAGAAGCTGTGGAAGATATCAGGATAGAGCACGGTGTAAGTCCCGATGCAGTATGTGAGATACCTTTATTAAGGCCCATTATCATCAGAAAAGGCACCTACCGTTCGATAAGCTGCACATTTAGCAGAGAGGATAAGCTTATTGCTCCCGTTGAAAAAGGAACAAAGACGGGCGAGATAGTTTTTCGCATTGACGACGATATACTTATCTCGGAAGATATTTGCACAGCTGAGGCTGTTGATGAGGTCGATCTTGGTTTTAACCTCAAAAGAATTTTGTACAACTTGCTGAATTTCTGAGGCGCGAATTGTAACGAATGTACAAAAGTGTTTCGAGATAATTAAATCGCTTGAAAAATCTTCGGAAATATAGTATAATTTATCATAGCTAATTATGGAAAGGAAATGAAAAACTGTGGCTGTAAAACTTAACACAAATTATCTTGCATCTTTTGTTGCCGAGCATGAATTAGAGGGTATCGCTCCTGCGGTATCAGCTGCTCACAAGATGCTCGTTGACAGAAACGGTCTCGGAAAAGATTTTCTTGGCTGGATCGATCTGCCCGTTGATTATGACAAGGAAGAATTCGCACGCATAAAGGCTGCTGCCGAGCGCATCAAGCAGAAGGCAGATGTTCTTGTCGTTATCGGTATCGGCGGTTCCTACCTCGGCGCAAGAGCTGCGATCGAGATGCTCAAAAGCCCTTTTTACAATAATCTTAAAAAGGATACTCCCGACATTTATTTTGTCGGCAACAACATCAGCCCCACCTATCTTGCAGAGGTCATCTCAATCTGCGAGGGCAAGGATGTTTGTGTGAACATCATCTCGAAGTCGGGTACGACTACTGAACCCGCTCTTGCTTTCAGGATCTTCAAGAAGATGCTCGAGGATAAGTACGGCAAGGAGGAAGCCAAAAAACGCATCTTTGCTACAACGGATAAGGCTAAGGGAACTCTTAAAGAGCTTTCCGATACCGAGGGCTACGAGACATTCGTTGTCCCCGATGATGTAGGCGGAAGGTTTTCTGTGCTTACCGCTGTCGGACTTCTGCCGATAGCTTGTGCAGGCTGCGATATCGACAAGCTGATGAAGGGCGCTCAGATCGGACGCGAGAAGTATTCGGAAGACGACGGAAACGATTGCTACAAGTATGCCGCTCTGAGGAATATCCTTTATAACAAGGGCAAGAGCGTAGAGATGCTTGTCACTTACGATCCGAGCTTTACAATGATGAGCGAGTGGTGGAAGCAGCTGTTCGGCGAGAGCGAGGGCAAGGATCAGAAGGGACTTTTCCCTGCATCTGTTACATTCTCGACCGATCTTCATTCGCTCGGACAGTTCATTCAGGACGGCTCGAGGATCATGTTTGAAACAGTCGTTGATTTCAAGACACCGAAGAAGGATATTTTCCTCGAAAATGATGCCGAGAATCTTGACGGACTCAATTTCCTGACAAATCAGAATATGTCCGTTGTGAACAGAAGAGCATTTGAAGGTACCGTTCTTGCTCATACAGAGGGCGGTGTACCGAACATGATCCTCGAGGTCGATGCGCTTGATGAGGAAAATCTGGGCGAGCTTATCTATTTCTTCGAGAAAGCCTGCGCTGTATCGGGTTATATGCTCGGGGTCAACCCCTTCAATCAGCCGGGTGTTGAGAGCTATAAGAAGAATATGTTCGCTCTGCTCGGCAAGCCGGGATACGAGTCGCAGAAGGCAGAGCTCGAGGCTAAGCTCGGAAGATAAGATCCAAGGAATCAGGAGCAGTCCGCTGCTCTGAAATAAATGTCCATCGGGACGGAACAGGAGAATTTGTTATGATCAATCTTATACCCGGAAAAAAGGGAACAGGCAAGACCAAGATCCTTGTCGATGCTATCAAGGAAGCTGCTGCAACCGCTACAGGCAACGTTGTCTGCATTGAAAGAGGAATGAAGCTGACATATGATATACCTCATAAGGTAAGACTTGTGGACGCCGAGGAATACGGTATCAACAGCTTTGATGCTTTCTACGGCTTTGTTGCAGGTATGCTCGCAGGAAACTATGATATCCAGCAGGTGTATGTTGACGGTATCCTCAAGATCGGCGGCAGAGATTACGAGGCACTCGGTGATATGATCGAAAAGCTGGCTATGCTCGCTAAGGATATCAAGATCGTACTCACGGTATCGGCTGATGTAGAAGAGCTGCCTGCAAAGGTCAAGGCATTCATCAAGTGATCTGTCAGTGCTGAAAGTTTGAACAATTAACAGTAAATTGAAAAAAACTATTGACAAATCCGAAAATCGGAGTTATAATGAAGTTTGTGATGTTTGAGGTGTTGCTATGATACTTGAGATGAAGCAGCTTTTTGACGTTACCGACGAGCAGAAGGAGTTCTCCTTCGAGATACCGACGGACGAGCTTAAAGAGCGCGTTTTCAGTGTTGACTTTGCAACCCCGCTCGCAGTGAGCGGCAGGGCTTACAACCGCGCAGGCATAGTATGCGTTGATCTTAACTGTAGGTTTACCCTTTCGCACGTCTGCGACAGATGTCTCGCCGAATTCGAGAGAGAGTACAGCTATGATTTTTCACATATATGTATGAGGGATCACAGCAGCAATGATGAACATATCGTTGTAAAGGACAATGCTCTCGATCTGAATGAGTTAGCTATTTCAGATTCGTTGTTACAGCTGCCTACGAAGATTCTTTGCAGGGAAGACTGCAGGGGCTTGTGTTATGTTTGCGGACAGAATT
>CAMOFU010000040.1 GCA_946613705.1 uncultured Clostridia bacterium | reverse complement strand
AGACCTACAAAAAGCAGAAGCTTGACTGTCTGCTGACACTCGGCGGAAACGGCACCCACAAGACTGCCAACCTGCTCTCGGAGGAGGGGCTTAATATCATCGGTCTTCCTAAGACTATTGATAATGATATCTGGGGAACAAGTGTTACGTTCGGGTTCCATACCGCTGTTGATATCGCCACAGATGTTATCGACAGACTGCACACCACTGCGACCTCTCACAACCGTATCCTTGTAGTCGAGATCATGGGCAATAAGGCAGGCTGGCTCACGCTTTATTCAGGCATCGCCGGCGGTGCGGATATAATCGTTATACCCGAGATCCCGTATGATATCGATAAGCTCGCCGCAGCCTGCACAAAGCGTTCCGAACACGGCAAGGGCTTCTCTATCCTCGCTGTAGCCGAAGGCGCTTTTGATATAAATGAAGCTAAGATGAAGAAAAAGGAGCGTGCCAAGAGCCGTGCCGAGGCAGGTATCACCACTGCTTCAAACCGCATAGCCAAGCAGATAGAAGCTGCTACAGGCTGTGAGACGAGAGTATGTGTTCCCGGGCATATGCTTCGAGGCGGAAGCCCCTCGGCTTACGACAGAGTTCTTGCAACAAAATTCGGAGTTCATGCCGCAGAGCTGATCGCGCAGGATAAGTTCGGATATGCTGTTGCGATGGTAGCCGATACGGTTACCGAGAACAAGCTGATAGATGTTGCAGGAAAAACAAAATTCGTCCCTGCCGATGACCAGATGGTAAAGACGGCAAGAGACATAGGCATATCGTTTGGCGATTAATTATCGGCATAGATCAAAAAACGGCTGACCGTAAATTCATACGGTCAGCCGTTTTTGATTTGATGTCAAATATCGAGATTTAGTTACAAAGCTGTTCGCAAACCTGATACAGTATCGCCGAATAAGCCGAGGATTGCAGGTGTATACCGTCACCGCCCGAATACTCGAGGGCAAGCCCGTTCCACTTGTTTTTCAGGTACGATGCAATATCAACATACCCATAGCCCTTTCCCGAATCAGCAAGGAACTTCTTTATCTCGGAATTGAACTCGTCAATATTGGTATTATTATTGAAATCAGAGTCGCCCGAGATAGGAGTGATCGAAGCAACATAAAGCTTAGCCGAGGGTACGGCAGCGTGTACCTTATCGAGCAGGTCCATATAATTCTCACAGTATTGCTCGGGAGTGGTCAGATTGATATCATTCATGCCCATGGAAAAGATCAGTATATCGGGCGAGACTTTCTTGACTGCATCAATTATACCGTATTCAGCATCGCCGACATCAAAGGTGAAATCAAAGATGTTTCTTGCTGCTACCGAACCCGAAGCCAGCACATTATCGGGTGCAAGATAATCATAGACCTCGAGGCCATAGCAGATGCTGTCGCCAACAAAGGTGAGCCTGTCAAGGAATTTTTCATACTTATCAGAGAACTTGTATATCTTTTGTCCGTAGCTGTCTATCTCATATTTAAGATCAGACTGCTCCTCTGCTTCATCTTCTGATTCCTCTTCCTCATCAGAGTCAGAGCTTGCGGTAGTAGTTTCAGCAGTAGAAGACTCCGCAGTCGTCTCGGGTGCGGTGGTGGTGGTTTCTGCTGCCGTGGTCTCCGCAGGTACTGTGGTGGTCTGCTCATCAGCCGACGATGGATCTGCCGATGGAGCCGTGTCGGGTGAAGTCGTTGTTACGGAAGCCGTATCTGCTTCTGCCTTGCTGTGAACGAATGCAGGGTGTGCGGGAACTTCCGCGCTGCTGTCCGCAGACCCGCAGCCCGCCAGAGATAAAACAAGAAGCGCAGCGGCGGCACAGGCAGCAAACCTGTTTGATAAAGCTGACATTGTAAACATCTGCCTTTCTAAATTCAGATCAGTAAAATCATTATATCATTATCCGAGTGCTTAGTCAATAACTATGTCTGATTTGAAACTATTTGTAATATCTTTTAATACAAAAGCAAAAGGCATCTGTCAAGCAGATGCCTTTTACATAGAAATCACCAGTACATAACTACGGGTGTTCCGATCGGAACATTGTCATATACATATTTTGCGGCAGAAACGGGCATATTGATGCAGCCGTGTGACCCGTCGTACTTATAAATATCACCGCCGAACGCACCGCGCCAGTTTGCATCATGCAGACCGACACCAAAGGTCGAGATATTGTTCCAGTATGTGCAAGGGGTAGACCATGAATCGCCCGCAGCATTGGAACCCGACAGGACCTTGTTGAGCTCTTTGAGCCATACTTTATAAATGCCTGCGGGAGTATTTCTTTCCTCGGTCGGCTTGCCCGAAACTATATCGCAATCATACTTCATCTTGCCGTCCTCGTAATACCAGAAGTGCTGTGCGGTAAGATCTACTTCGCAGTAGGTCTTGCCTAAATCAGTCTTTGCAGTATGGTATTTCGAGTCGCATTCGTATACATAATTTGAATACGGATTGACGTAATATATCGGGTCGATCGAGCAGCTGTCACACTCCTGGATAAGATCAACAAGCTTATCGCACATCTTCTCCTGATACAGCCAGTAGCCATAGCAGCCCTCGCCCTGCTCCATCTTTATCTTGCCGCGGTTCGTAGTCTTGAAATCCCTTACCGTGTTATATGTATCATACTTCTTGGCAAGCCCTTCAACATACTGCATTACCTTATCTTTATCAACAGTAAAGCCGTTCAGTGCATTCTCCTCATCGTAGGTTATCCAGTCCTTGAACTCGCTGCCTTTGAGGACCGCCTTTTCAAAATCAAAGTCTATCGAGATCTCGACCTGATCTATGCTTTCAAGGTGTTCGAGCTCATCCTCCAGATCGGCGGCTACTACCTTGGGGCGCTGGTACAGATCAAGCCCTGCGAGGTCGATCTCATACTTGCCCTTGGCGAGCTCGCTTGTGACAAGCTCTACCAGTGAATCGAGCTTGGACTCATCAACATTATCGCCTATTACTTCCTTTACGATCTCAAAGCCCTTGCCCGTATGCTTTATATAAGCGTCCTTGGCAGGATTCTTTCCCGAGGAATTAACTATACGTCTTTTAAGCTCGGCAATAAGCATATCGTTGTCGTATTTAAAGCTTGCATCAAAATTATAATCGGTCCGTCCCGAAAGATGTGTGAACCATGTATAGTAGTTCTGCTGGCTCATATACATACCAACGGTAGCCTTGATATTATCCTGATAGCCCACGCTTTCAAGCGGTATCTCTATCTTGCTGCCGTCAAGCTTCACGAGCACGATATCCTTCGGCAGCGTGATCGAATCCTTTACCCTTTCATACGCCTCTGCTTCTGTAAGCTCACTGACGTTGATCTGATTTATATAGGTATTCTGCAAAAACTTTCCCTGCGCATTTCTTAGACCCTTGAAGTACAGAAATGCCAGCAGAAGGATAACAAGCATCAGGATTATCAGAAAAGCGATCAGAACGGCCTTGGCAGCGCTCATGGGCTTTTTCTCCGCTGCTTCGTAGGATCGCTTTTTCTTTTTTTTGCGGTTGGTGCCGCTGTTCTTTCCCTGACGGTTTACTGCTCTTTCACTTTCCTGCATGGTTTCCATAATCTGCCTTGCAAGCGCATCGTTAGACATACGCTCTTTCGGGATCTCACTCATCAGGATATCTCCTTTCCCGTGTAATAATATCATAATATAATACAGCGGCGAAGCAAAGCTTCGGCGCATTTCGTCATACATATTTATTATACACCGATTTTTTATTATTTTCAACTATCATAATTGCACAATTCTATAGTTCATCTTTCGTTACAATAGTACAAAATGATGAATTGTATAAGAATGGCAATTAGTTTATACTGAGTTTATAATCGAATAATATAATAACAAAGCTATACTGTGAAAAGTATACTGTATTAATTCTGTTTGTGAAGGAGTGATCCAATGCTTTGTTTAAAAGGTATAACAAAGGATTATGTCACAGGTAATGAAACTGTCAAGGCGCTGAAGGGTATAGACATTGAATTCAGAGAGAGCGAATTTGTTTCTATACTCGGTCAGTCGGGCTGCGGCAAGACCACCCTCCTGAACATAATCGGCGGACTTGACCGATATACCGAGGGTGATCTGATCATCAACGGCAAATCGACCAAGGAATTCAAGGACAGCGACTGGGATACATACCGCAACCATTCGATCGGATTTGTTTTTCAGTCCTACAACCTGATACCTCACCAGACTGTGCTTTCTAATGTAGAGCTGGCGCTGACACTTTCGGGCGTTTCAAAGTCCGAAAGAAGGGAACGCGCTTTGAAGGTGCTCGAACAGGTAGGACTTAAAGATCAGGTGAACAAAAAGCCGAATCAGATGTCAGGCGGTCAGATGCAGCGTGTTGCTATAGCGCGTGCTCTGATAAACGACCCCGATATTCTGCTTGCAGATGAGCCCACAGGTGCGCTTGATTCACAGACAAGCGTTCAGATCATGGAGATACTCAAGGAGATATCCAAGGATAAGCTCATAATCATGGTAACGCACAACCCCGATCTTGCAGAGCAGTATTCAACAAGGATAATCAACCTGCTGGACGGCCTTGTGACCAATGATACCGACCCATATCAGGGCAATGTTGTTGAACCGATCAAGGACACCAAGGCTGAAAAAGAAAGGAAAAAAGGCAAGAAGACCTCGATGTCCTTCTTTACAGCGCTCTCGCTTTCGATGAATAATCTGCTTACCAAAAAGGGCAGAACGATACTAACAGCGTTTGCGGGAAGCATAGGTATCATCGGTATAGCGCTGATACTTTCGCTTTCAAGCGGTGTACAGAATTACATAGATCAGGTGCAGGAGGACACGCTGTCAAGCTATCCCCTGCAGATCGAACATCAGACCTTTGACATAACCGATATGCTGACCAGTATGCAGGGCGAGGTCAAAGAGGGAGTGGAGCGCGACAAGGACAAGGTCTACTCAAACGGTATGATGTATAACATGGTAAACACCATGGTAAGCCAGGTCATCACAAATAACCTGAAGGATTTCAAGACCTTCCTTGATGACAGCTCCAACGGCTTCAAAGATCTTGTCACGAGCATAAAATATACATATCAGACCCCGCTGAACATTTACAGAGCCGATTTTGAGAACGGTCTCGTCAAAACAAACCCTTCGACTATCATTGAAGACCTCTATGCGAGCATGGGTGTGTCTATGAATGTAACGGGCTCTGCAAGCTCGATAATGAACCTTGGTATGTCGAGCAACAACGTCTGGACAGAGCTTATCGACAACGAACAGATGCTGAATAATCAGTACGATATCGTAGCAGGAAGAATGCCCGAGAAATATAACGAGGTCGTGCTTATCATTGACGAAAACAACGGCATCATGGACTATGCACTGTATACTCTCGGACTGAAGGATGCCAACGAGATCCAGGATATGCTCAAAAAAGCACTTGCAGGTGAACAGGTGGAAAAGAGCAAGGCCGTGCAGGAGGTCTATACTTATGACGAGCTGATGTCGCTGAAATTCAAGCTCCTTGTAAATACCGATTATTTTGAAAAACAGCCTGACGGCACATGGGCAGATAAAACCGATGATGATGCCTATGTAGTTACCAAGCTGAAGGACAGCGAGGATATCAGCATCGTAGGTATACTCCGTCCCTCGCCCGATGCGGTAGCGACCTCTACAAGAGGCGGTGCAATAGGCTATAAGAGCTCGCTGATGCAGCATCTGATAGAAAAGGTGAACGACAGCGAGATCGTAAAGGCACAGAAGGCTGATCCCAAAAAGGACGTATTCACGGGATTGCCGTTTGAAAACAAGGACGTTGCGGAGCAGCTTTACGATGCATATATCGCTACTATACAGGACGAGGAACAGAAGGCTCAGGTCCAGGCATATGTAGATCAGCAGAAGGCAGACGGAAAGAAGCTTGAGATAACCGATGAAATGCTCACTGCATATGTGGCTAATCTTCCTCCCGAGCAGCAGGCTACTGTAGGAGGATATTTGCAGCAGATGAAGGAATCGGGTATGTCTGCTAATGACATTGTAAACAGGTTTTCCTCGCAGATGAACTTCCTGAAAACCGATGCCACATATGATGACAACCTTATAAAAATGGGTGTTTCCGACCTTGCCGAGCCCTACAGGATCAACATTTACCCGAAGGATTTTGAATCCAAGGAGAAGATCATTCAAAAGATTGACGACTACAACAACAGCGTTGACAAAGCCGATAAGATCACATACACAGATTATATCGGACTGCTGATGAGCTCGGTATCAACTATCATAAATGCGATCAGCTATATACTCATTGCCTTTGTAGCTATCTCGCTCGTTGTATCCTCGATCATGATAGGTATTATCACCTATATCTCGGTCCTCGAAAGGACAAAGGAGATCGGTATACTGCGAAGCATCGGCGCTTCAAAGAAGGATATCAGCCGCGTGTTCAATGCCGAGACGCTTATTGTCGGCTTCGGTGCGGGCATGATAGGTATTATAGTAACGCTGCTGCTCAACATACCTATCAACATTATCATCAAGAATATCACAGATATCAGCGGGCTCTCCAAGCTGCCGTGGATAGGCGCAGCTGTTCTTGTAGGCATTTCAATGCTGCTGACATTTATAGCGGGACTTATCCCCTCTAAGATCGCTGCCAAGAAGGATCCTGTTATCGCGCTAAGGACAGAATAACGGATCAGGGATCCCGCTTCAAAAACAACACTGAAAACGGCGCATCGAGCATTTCGATGCGCCGTTTTTCAAATCTGCTGCCGATAGCTGTCACTTTTCAGGAAGTATGATCGCTGCCACGATATATGCAACGACACCCATTCCCATGCAGCTGAGGATCACTGTGCCGAGACGCACAACATTCGGGTCAACATTAAAGTATTCCCCAACACCTGCACACACGCCGCAGATCATTCTGCCGTTTCTTAGTCTGTAAAGCTTCTTTTCATTCATATCGGTCATCTCCTTATAATTTATCAACAAATTTCAGATTGATCTCGCCAATCCCGCCTTCTATCTTTATCGGTATATCACCGTGTCCTCCGCCCGAGGAGTTCTTGTCAATGTTCACCTCACCGATACCGACATCAGTTTCAATATCATAATCATGATAAGAACCAACGATCGTAAGGTTCACCTGTCCCACGCCGCAGTCAGCATCCAAGCCGCCGCTGACAGTACCTGAAAAGCTCATCTCACCGACACCGCTGTCGATATTGACCTTATTGGTATCACAGTTTTCAAAGCTGGAATTTCCTGCCCCAAGGTCAATGTCAAGCTTGTTGGTGGAACTGATATTCTTAACAGTGCTGTCACCCGCACCTATATCAAAGTCGATATCCTTAGCTTCAAGTCCGTCGATCTTCAATTCACCTGCGCCGATATCAATGCTGATATCATCGAACAGTTTCTCGGGTATTTCAATGAATATCTTTGAGTGGTATTTGTCTTTAGTCCAGAGAGTTGCAAGGTCAGGACCTATTATACGGACTCTATTGGTCGTTTTGAAGTAGAAGGTATCATCGTCTATTCCGTGCTCGTATGTATCCGCGGGAATGTTCTCTGCTTTAACATACAGCTTTTCTCCGCCCTTTACGATCTCAAGATCAGCATATTCGACCTTGATATCGATTTCCTTGACATTGTCTACAGACTGGTTTTTGATCTCAAAGCTCTCCGTTTTGATAAATCTGTCAATGCCCAGAGAATACATCAGGATCATACCCACAGCAAAGGTGATCGCTCCGATAATAAGGATAATGAGCCACACCTTAGTCATTACCGAGCTTTTTCTTTCAGACAACAGGCTCACCTCCCACAAATGTATTATGCGCAATATTCACAAGCTTATTGATCGCTGCAGCGAATAATTTCCACGAGCCCTTGAAGACTGCTCTGAACGATAGTCCGAATACAGCGCAAAGCATCAGCCCTGCTCCGATGCTGATAACACCGATAGGCGGTATCCTGAACAGCTCAATTATCCCGCTGACTATAAGCGAAACACCGCCTGCGATCAATGCTATCTCGATCACAAAACCAACAACAAAAAATACTATCGTTAATACAAAGCTCACGATCAGCAGCGGAAGCCACAGCGGGAACAGTACGATCAGAAGTATGAGCCGTGAGGTGTTCACGGGCTGCTGATCCTTTACCGTATATCCGCGATATATAGGCGGCTGCGGAGGTGTCTGCATATTGTCCTGCTGCTGTTTGAGCTCCTCAACCATATAGGTAGGTCTGCCGTCAGGCTCGATGCCGTTTTCCGCATATATCTGCCTTATGATATCCTCAATACTGCCGAGGTTCTCAGCAGTCTCTTCCTCCCTGTCTTCACCCGCATCAAGGAAGATCTCGTTATAATAACTGAGCACATTTTCAAGCTCATCAGCAGGGAGTCTGTTCAGACCCGATCTCAGCTTATCAAGAAACTCTTCTCTCTTGTAACTCATACTGCCTGCTCCTCCTTTAGTATACTATCGACCTTTGCTTTATGATCCTTCCACTCTATCCTGTAATTGCTGAGAGTGCTGCTGCCAAGATCTGTTATTCGATAATACCGTCGGTTCCTGCCCATATATTCCCGATCGTATGTCTCGAGCATTCCGTTCTTTTGAAGCCTTCGCAGCACAGGATACAGCGTAGATTCAGAAACATCCACGGCCTGCCGCAGCAGCTGAGTTATCTCATAGCCGTAGGTATCGTTCCTGTTTACTACAGAAAGCACCATTGCATCCAGAAGTCCTGAGCTTATAGGGAATCCCATATTACTGTCTCCTTTCACAATATTATTAACTTGACTATATTATACACCGTATAATATTATTTGTCAATAGCATATTACATATTTTATACTTTCTCTAAATAAAGCAGTGATACAGTTATCACACTCAGTATTATTGCACAAAAAGCCCGAAGCAGAAACACATCCGCTTCGGGCTTTTGGTTATTCAAACTTATTATTCATATATCTCACGGTTGATAGTTTCGATAATGCTCTTGTAATCCACATCAAGCACAGAAGAGCCGTCCCAAGCTGTGCCATAGCTGTATTCATCATCATCGGGTATTCTCAACTGCTTTGTTTCATACTTTAATATAAACGGGGCACGGTATATCAGCTTATAAATATCCCACTTGGACATATTTGTTTCGATATGCTCACAAACTGCAACTGCAAACTTATCGAGCGTAAAAACACCCGAGCCCTTCGCCTTTTCAATGAGCTTCGAGATAACTGTGCGCTGCCTTTCTGTACGCTCAAAATCAGCATTTCCGACATATCTCAGTCTCGCATATCCAAGCGCCTGATTGCCGTTGACCTTCATTCCCTTGCCGCCGACTTCAAGATAATCTGTCCCGTATTCGTTGCCGAGATAACGGTTCTGCTCACGCATCGGGTCCTGCATACCGACAGCTTCTTCATCAGTGATATCCAGTTCAAGCCCTCCGACAGAGTCAATGATATCAATAAACGAGAAGAAATCGATATACACATATTTATCTACAGCAACATCGAAATTGTATTCTATCGTATCCATCAGAAGCTCGGGACCGCCGTAGACATATGCTGCATTGAGCTTGCACTTGTCTCCCTCGCCGTAAAAACCGCCGTCGCCGTCAAGATCGTAATCCGGCAGTGTAACATAGCAGTCACGCATAAACGAGGTCATAGTAGTGCGTTTCTTGTTTTTGTCTATCGACAAAAGAATCATCGAATCTGTCCTGCCGCGTTCACTCGAATCCCTTGTATCTGAGCCGATCAGCAGGATATTCAGTATATCGTCCGATCTGAGAGCCGCTGTAGTAAAATTTCTTGTTCCGCTCTCTCGGTAGGTGATCTTTCCGACATACCTGAGTATGATGATCTGCAAGATCAACACCAGCACGAGAATGATTATAAGCACTATCAGCAGAGCGCGTTTTACAGGAGATCTTTTCTTCACCGCTGCTTCACCGCCCTTTGACCTGTTTGATGACATACCGAACTGCAGCGGTTCATCTCTGTTGATGTGTACACCCTGCTGTGCAGATGACCTTCTTTTTTTCTTATTCTTACCTGTATTAGATCTGCCGCCTGTTTGTGCCCTGTGCTTTGTATGATTACCCTGAGACTGTCTGCCGCGGCTGCCCTGCTGCCTGTTATGATGAAACTCGTCCGACGAACGGTTTGAAAGATTCGGGTGCTCGCCGTAATTTCTGCCTGTAACGCTTGCTACGGGGACAGGCTGTGTTGATTCGGGCGAATCAAGCTCTGTGAACTTCCTCAGCTGCTCCTCATAAGCAAGCTCGTATGTATCCTTTATATAGTTATCCGAAGCCGCGCCGCCCGAGCTGTCGGGAGTACGGCGACCGTTGTTTTCACTCATTGGCGATCCTCCTTGACCGTAAAAGAGAAAATGTGATCTTCACGAACAGCATACGCTATTTAATCTATTATAATACATTTCAGTCAAATTGTCAATCACAAAACGGCTAATTATTTGATGCGAGCTAAACCTAAAACACCGCAGCCCGATCAGGAACTGCGGTGAACAAAAAACACAAAAACACAAAAAACAATTACGCTGAGATGGTCTGAACCTTTACTGCAAATAACAGTTCAGACTTCATGCCCCTTTGACTTGATGACATTTACCACCTTATCTACAAGTCTGCGGCAGGTATCCTGAGATGGGGCTTCGACCATAACTCTTACAAGAGGCTCTGTACCGCTTTCCCGAACGAGTATCCTGCCCGAACGGCCAAGCTCTTCCGCAACAGCCTCAACAGCCCTCTTAACATCGGGATCGTCCTGAGCCTGCTTCTTATCCTTGACCCTTACATTTTCGAGCACCTGCGGATAAACTGTAAGGGGCTCTGCAAGCTCGGAAAGCTTCTTCTTTCTTGCCATCATTACCTCCATGATCTTCAGGCTGGTGAGTATACCGTCGCCTGTGGAAGCATATTTAGAGAAAATGATATGCCCCGACTGCTCGCCGCCGAGTCGGCAGCCGTTCTTTATCATGTATTCATACACATACTTATCCCCGACAGCTGTTTTTGCATAATCTATCCCGAATTCATCGAATGCCTTGTAAAGCCCGAAATTGGACATAACAGTTGTGACAACAGTATTCCCAAGAAGCTTGCCGCGTTCCTTCATATATCTTCCGTAGATGTAAAGAATGTGATCTCCCGTGATGACATTGCCCTTCTCATCAACACACAGGCAGCGGTCGGCATCGCCGTCATACGCAAAGCCTACGTCCATGCCTTTTTCAACAACATATCTGCAAAGGCCTTCGATATGAGTCGAGCCTGCATCGGTATTGATATTAAGGCCGTTAGGTTCGGCATTTATCACATAAGTAGAAGCGCCCAGTGCATCGAATACGGACTTTGCGATGTTCCATGAAGCGCCGTTCGCACAGTCAAGAGCGACCTTCATACCTCTGAACGAATACATACCGAGCGAAATAAGATAACCGATATATCGATTTCTTCCCGAAACATAATCGACTGTGCAGCCGATATGCTCCTTATATGCAAACGGTATCTCCTCCCATTTCTGACCGAAAACCTCAAGCTCACCGTCGATATAAGCCTCAACAAGCTCAATAGTTTCCTCGCTCATTTTTTCGCCGTTTTTGTTCAGCAGCTTTATACCGTTATCATGATACGGGTTATGGCTTGCAGAGATCATGATACCGCAGTCAAACTCATCTACTCTTGCAACATACGCGACCGAGGGTGTAGTCGTAACGTGCAGCAGGTAAGCATCTGCACCCGAGGCAGTAAGGCCGCCCACAAGCGAATACTCGAACATATAGCTTGAACGCCTTGTATCCTTGCCAATAACGATCCTTGCGGGAGAATCGTCACCCGAACGGCGTTTAAGCTCACCGAAATACCACCCCAGAAACCTGCCGACCTTAAAGGCATGGTCAGCTGTAAGATCAACATTGGCTTCACCTCTGAAGCCGTCAGTACCGAAATATTTTCCCATTAATGCTTCACTCCTGTATAAGTTTATTTATAGGATCAAACGATCAGTATTTTAAGACTATGTCGTCAGCAGATTTATAGATACTGTTCTCGGGGATTATACCGCGAACTCTTGACAGCGGATAAACATTTGAGTTCCTGCCTATGACAGTTCCGGGATTGAGCACACTGTTGCAGCCGACCTCAACGAAGTCACCGACCATAGCGCCGAACTTTTTCAGACCTGTCTCTATCATCTCGTCCTCAGACTTTATAACAACCAGCGTTTTATCCGACTTGACATTGGAGGTTATCGAGCCTGCGCCCATATGTGAACGGTAACCGAGGATACTGTCACCGACATAATTGTAGTGCGGTGTCTGAACATTATCAAAGAGAATAACATTTTTCAGCTCAACAGAATTGCCGACCACGCAGCTGCTGCCGACCAGTGCCGAGCCTCTGATGAACGCGCAGTGCCTTACCTCCGTTCCCGCACCGATGATGCAGGGAGCACCGAGATATGCCGTAGGATACACCTTGGCAGTCTTATGCACCCACACCTGCGGAGACACCTCGGTATACAGGTTTTTATCGAGCTTTTCGCCCAGTGAGATGATAAGCTCCTTTATACCCGCAAGAGCTTCCCACGGGTATTCAAATCCTTTGAGATACTCTGCTGCAAGAGTATGCTCCAGGTCATACATATCAACAATCTTTAACACTATAAAACCTCATTTCGATAGATTTAAAAGCACAGACTGTGCATACCGCAGATCAGCAATACACACAAAAGAATTATATCACTTTATTACTCTATTGTCAACAGAGATGCATTAAAGCTTCCATATATTCTCAGCATAAT
>CAMOFU010000039.1 GCA_946613705.1 uncultured Clostridia bacterium | reverse complement strand
AACACATACAGGTTTATTGTAGCACATATAAGCTCAAAAATCAATACGGCGTTGTCACATTTTTTTATTTTTTTATTTTATTATCATCAGGCGGTTTGTGCAAAATCACTAAAATATTAAGCAAAGTGCCGAAATTATTTGAAGCTGTTGAAAAAAAATAAGTTTTGGTATATAATGTTATTAATGGAAACTGTGTAAAGGAGGTGTGGCCAAATGAAGAGAGCTGTTTTACCCGTTGAATACGGCAGGTATATTATCAACAACGATGACGGCAACCGTGTTACAGAGCTCGGAGAGGGCTTCACCGATATATCGGGCTACACCATGGAGGATATCAGGGAGCGGGATATGACGCTTGCCGATTTTCTTCCTGCTGAGGACAGACAGGAATACCTCGAGAGGCTCAAGCTGGTTTTTGAGGGGAAGGCAGGCGCATTTTTGCAGCACCGCTTTGTACGCAGGGACGGCTCTGTTATGCAGGTGCTTTGCTTCGGTGACAGGTATGTTGACGACAGCGGCACCTCTCTCTCGAAGATCACGATCTGCAATGTATCCGACATGGCAGACGCACAGGAGAAATACAGCACCAGCCATGCCGAGCTCGAAGCGGTCTCGGAGAATATCCCCGGGGGGATAGCGGTATACGAGATCGTCGGGGACGAGCTGATACTGCTGAAGGCGAATGACGAATACTATCATCTGTTCGGCTACAGCTCGCGCGAGGAGCACCCGAGCTACGGCGGAAAGGTCTTCCGCAGACCCGAGGTGGTCGAGCTGGTGAGCGAGGCTTCCGATTATATCCACAACGGCAAGGTGCATGACAAGGACATAATCTTCACCAGGACCGACGGCTCGCCGATCTGGCTGCGAACGAGGACAAAATTCCTTGACAACAGGTCGAACGGCAATTATGTGATCTGTGTGGTATTCATAGACATATCCGCAGCGAAGAAGGCTGAAAGGGAGCTTCAGAATCAGCGCGAGAGGATGAGCTTTATTGCAGAGAACACCGAAGAGATCTATTACGAATACCATGTGGATACCGACACGATGTATCTCTCAAACTGCATAAACAGATACTCGGAGGAGGACAACAGGATAGCGGGCTATCTTGCTGACAGCAGATACAGCGTATTTGTCCACCCCGATGACAGGGAGAGCTTTCTTAAAAGATTCAGGACCGTGGCATCGAAGCCGCAGCGCGGCAGCATACAGTTCCGCACGAAGGCATACGATGATGACTATGCGTGGTACAAGGCTGCATACATCAGCGTGGCGGACGAGGTAGGCAAGGTGAACAGGATATACGGCAGGCTGTTCTCGGTAGACAACGTTCACAAGCTGAGGAGCACGATAGTCAGCGACAAGGCCGAGATCGAAAGGCTGATGACGACCGATCAGGTGACGGGTCTGCTGCTGAGAAAGGCATTCAAGGACAGGGCGGGTGCCATACTCGAAACTAAGTTTGACCCTAAGAGCTGCTATGCTGTGATACACTCGGACATCAACGATTTTTCGTATGTAAACGATAACTTCGGATTTGATTCTGGCAACCAGATGCTGCACGACTTTGCGCAGGAGACACTGAAGACTGATATCACCCTATGCTCGTGCAGGATATACTCGGACTTCTTTGCGACGCTGGTAAAGGCGGGATCGAGAGACGAGGTGCTGGAGATCATCAAGGAAGTGAACACGGGCTTCAACAACGAACAGAAGCTCAAATACCCCGCTTCCGACCTGCACATTTCGAGCGGTGTGTTCTTTATCACCGACCCGAAGGTGGATATTACTATAGCGATGGACAATGCCGATCTTGCAAGGCGGAGCGTAAAGGGCGTGAAGGAGATACCCTGCGGGATCTACTCCGAGCGCATGAGGAAGCAGCGGGCTCACGAGCAGCAGATAGCTGCCGAGCTGAAAAATGCTTTGCAGACGGGGCAGATAGAGCTGTTCCTGCAGCCGAAGTTCTCGCTGGACAAGAGAGAGCTTATCGGTGCGGAGGCGCTTAGCCGCTGGAGGAATCCCGACGGGAGCTACAAGCTGCCTTATGAATTCATCTCGGTGCTGGAGAAGGTCGGGTACATCGTAGATCTGGATATGTATATCTACGAAACGCTGCTCAAAACGATGTCGCGCTGGCAGAGAGAGGGCTACAGGCTTTTCCCCGTATCCATCAACTTCTCGCGCAACCATGCGGCGCACCGTAATTTCGTTGACAGGCTGACGGCGCTTTCGGACTTCTACAACATCGACCCCAGTCTTATAGAGATCGAGATAACCGAGAGCTCGTTCATGCAGGATTTCAATACGCTTTACAACGATATGAAGAAGCTGCGTGAGCACGGCTTCAAAATAGATATCGACGACTTCGGCATGGGCTACTCCTCGCTGAGCGTTCTGCTGAATGCGCCTGTTGATATCGTAAAGGTGGATAAGGTGTTTATCGACAACATCGCGTCCTCGCCGCAGGCAAGGGACTACGTCAACCAGATATGCTCACTGATAAACCTTACGAACAAGGCGATAATCTTCGAGGGTGTCGAGACTGAGGATCAGGCGCAGATACTTGCTAACTCGGGTCACAAGATGGCTCAGGGCTGGCTGTTCGACAAGGCGATATCGGTCGGTGAATTTGAGCACAAATACATGACCGATGCCATGAAGCTGTAAAACAAGACGCACAATTTAAAAGTAAAACACCGAAAGAAAAGGAGCACCGCGCCGAATGCGATGCTCCTGTTTTTCTTTCGTTTTTTTATTTACTTTTTTTATTTATTTACTTATTTACTCTACGGAAATGATGTAATAGTATACGGGCTGTCCGCCGCTGATAAGGTTTATGTCGAGATTGGGGTACTTGGCACCGAGGTGTGATGCAAGAGCCTCGGCCGCATCGTCGGAAACATCGGCACCGTAAAGGATAGTGATATATGAGCTGTCGCCCTTGACAAGCTTTTTGGTAAGCTTATAGGCTCCCTTGGCAAGATCCTTCTCGACGAAGCTGAGCTTGCCGTTATCGAGGCAGAGTATCTCGCCCTGCTTGATCGCATGGCCCTCATAGTCCGAATCACGGGCTGCGAAGGTGACCATACCTGTAGACACACGTTCGAGCGCCGCCGTCATCTCTGTGCGGTTGGTGTTGAAGTCCGCGTCGGGATCAAAGGCGAGCATAGCGCTCATGCCCTGCGGGACAGTTCTCGTCTGGAGCACGCATACCTTTCTGTCTGCAAGCTTCACTGCCTGCTCTGCCGCCATGATAATATTCTTATTGTTGGGAAGCACGAACACAGTCTCGGCAGGGGTCTGCATGATCGCGGCGAGGATATCCTCGGTAGAGGGATTCATCGTCTGGCCGCCCTTAACGATACAGTCAACGCCGATATCCTTGAACATACTCTCGATACCCGCGCCCGCGGCGACCGCGACAAAGCCGAACTCCTTCTCGGGCTTGGCGGGGGTGATCTTCGTTTCTGCCTGCTTCTTTCTTGCCTTATGCTGGAGCTTCATATTCTCGACCTTCGGCAGATTGATATAGCCGAACTCGAGAGCCTTCTGCATAGCAAGCCCTGGGTCGTTGGTATGGACATGGAACTTGATGATATCCTCGTCGTCAACAACGACAACGCAGTCACCGATAGTTTCAAGATAAGCGCGGAGCTTGGAGGGATCCTCGGCATCCGCCTTCTTGGTGACGATCATCTCTGTGCAGTAGGTGAAATGGATATCCTGCTCGAAGTTGCCGACTACCGACGAGAATGTTTCGATAGTAACGGGCTTGGAGACATCAGAGGTCCTGGGCTGCTCGATGGCACCGCCCTTGAACACATCTCTCATCGCGCAGAAGATGATGAGCAGACCCTTGCCGCCCGCATCGACAACACCCGCCTTGGCAAGTGCGGGGAGAAGCTTGGGAGTTTCCGCAAGGGTGAGCTCTGCCTGTCGGCAAACCTCTTCCCAGATCAATACGGGGTCGTTGGTAGTGCGGGCAACATCTCTTGCTTTTTCGGCAGACTCTCTCACAACGGTGAGTATCGTGCCCTCGGTCGGCTTCATTACCGACTTATAAGCGCCCTCTACACCTGCTTCGAGCGATGCTACGATATTCTCTCTCGTAACAGCTGCGCAGCCCTTCATAGATTTTGAGAAGCCGCGGAAGATTATCGAAAGGATAACGCCCGAGTTGCCCCTTGCACCTCTGAGAAGGCAGGAGGCAGCGGTCTTTGCCACAACGCCCGCCTCAACGTCATCGGGCAGATTTTTAAGCTCTGCGACGCTGTTGCCGATAGTCATAGACATATTGGTTCCCGTATCGCCGTCGGGCACGGGGAACACATTCAGCTCATCAACGGATTTTTTATTGTTCGAGATGCAGTTGGCGGCGCTGATGATCGCGTCGCGCAGCACGCTTCCTTTTATCACTGGACTTTCCTCCTATAATTGATTACAGTGCTACCAGCCCGTCAACATAAACATTGACCGACTCGACCTCTATGCCTGCGAGATCGGACACGACATAGTCTACCTTATGGACTATGCTCTCCGAGATCGCGCTGACATTAACGCCGTAGCTCACTGTTATGTGCAGGTCTATCGTCAGCTTATTGCCGTTCTGCCTGATTATCACGCCGTTGTTTTCGGCGCGGCTGTTCCTGACGAGGGTATTCATGCTCTGCATTGCACCGTAGTAGTTCATGCCTGCAACGCCGAAGCAGCTCTCCGCAGTCTGCGAGATAAGGGTGCGCAGATATTTTGCCGAAATGCCGATCGAACCGATGTGATTATTGATCTTTATCATGAAAGCCACTCCCTTCGTAGTCGATAAGCTGCCAAAAACACAGCTCATACATAAGATATATTATACCACACATCTTTTAATTTTTCAAGTAGCCGAGGCTGTATTTTTTAGTAAATTTGCAGAAGGATTTCAGGAAGAAATTGTATAAATTGCTCTTCCCGTTCAGCAACAAGCGGCAGGAGCACACAGCCCTCTGCCGCTTGAACACAGTAAGATCTCCGATCATTCTTCTTCTTCCGTCTCATCGTCCTCGGTGCTCACGCCGTCTACTCTGCGTCTGCCGACAGGCCACTGTCTGTAGTCGGTAAAATCCGCATTATAGTTGGCATCGAAGTCCTTAGCCTCTGCGAACAGCGGGTCAAACAGCTTGCCCTCTACCGTGAACCAGCAGTGAGAGGTATCGTGACAGATATAGATGTTCTTATAGCCGATCTCCCTTATCAGGAAGGCTGCTGCCGAGGAGTCGGAAACACAGCAGCCGCTGCCGCGCTCAAAGATATCGTTAGCGAAGGTTATCTCCCAGTCGGGCGAGGTATCGTATATATCCGAGAGCAGTCTCCAGCGGTGGTAGCCGTGCTCATACATCTCCCAGTTAAAGAGCTTGAGGCGCTTTTCCTCCATAGTATCGGTAGGCTCTGTCTGTTCGAGCATGATCTTATGGGCGGTCATCATCGTAGTGATCTTATAGGTATTGTAATCGGACACCTCAGCCTTGCCGTTCTCATCGACGTTGATGCCATCGACCTGAGTATCGGTCATCAGGAAGCCGTCGATACGGTCGAAGCAGTAATAGCCGCCGTCGATCTCCTGCCAGCCTGTCTGCATAACGCCGTTCTCGTCGAAGAAATACTTTTCATCACCGATCTCGGTAAGACCCTTGGAAAGCTCGCCGTTGTAGTAATACTTCAGGCCGCCCTTTTCCTCCCAGCCGACACGGTTGATCTTAAAGGTCTTTACCAGCTGATTTTTAAGGCTGCCCTGTGCGGTCACGGTTATGGTCGCTTCACCCGGCTCGGTATTATCCTTGATCTCGAGGGTATAATCCTTATTGACGGTAAGCGGCTCGTCATGCAGCATAACGATGAACTCGGGCACTATAGGCTCGCCCGTATAATCATACGACTCCTCGAGGCCGTTCAGCACAGCGCCGCCGATATCGTCATCGGGTCTTTCGAGCTTAGGCACGATATTATCCTTATATTCATCGCCGCAGAGAGAGCAGGTATGCAGTGTATAGCCCTCCTCATCATAGGTCGGCTCGACCATCTTATCTACATACTTATGTGTTTTCGGGACGATATCCTCATAGGTCTGCCCGCACTCGGCGCAGGTATATTCTGCCCTTCCCTCGTGAGTACAGTCCGCCTCGGTGATGATCTTCACGGTATAGTTGTGAATATGCTTCCTGCTGAAAACAGAGATGCCCACAACGGTACCGACCGCGACCAGAACAACCAATAATGCCAATACGATCTTTTTCATTCTGCTCTCCTTTTATATATATGTTCTACATCATAGATGTTTTAACATCTATTGTCTGCCGCGCATATTTCTGACGCGGCAGATATCCTGCATCGTTCAATATCGTACCTTATATTATAATATATTTTTTTCTGTTTGTCAACCGAATTATTCCATATATTCTCAAAACATTTGTTTTGCGGCAGCAGACCGCCGCACCGAGCCGAAACGGACGGCAAGGGGGGACTAAGTCTCTCCGAGGACGGAGCTGCGGATAAAGCCGCGTATCTGCTCCGAGAGGGCTTTGTCTGCCGAAAGAGACTTAACGGTGCTGTCATTATAGTTCAGCCTGAGAAAATATCTGCTCTCGTACTTCCCTGCCTTGCAGTCAGACAAATCGAGGCTTTTGAGGTATTCGCGGACGGGCAGCCACTGCTCCTGCGTGATACGGCTGATATCCGCACTGTCGCCGTGGACAAAGAGGTAGAAGCTGTTATCCGTGCTGTCTCTTATCGGAGTGATCTGGTAGGAATACCGAGGGGCTTTCAGAAAGAACTCCGTCAGCTCGGTCTCTCCGACTCTGCACAGGTCCCTTCCCACAGGGCGGGCAAGCTCGTATAGTATGACAATGACGGTATACCATCTTTTTCCCTGCGGAGGATAATACTGCACCGTCTGCTCCGAGCCGCCGATATCCCATGTCAGCCAGAGCCTTGTGTAGTCGCCGCCGTCGAGGATAAAAACATCGGTGGGGAGGCTGAGGGTTTTTTCGGGTCTTTTCAGGGGGTGAAGCTGTGACGAGAGACAGTCTATCTCCTCGGTGAGAGCCCTCCACAGCTCACTGTCCATCGGGATATGCTCTCTGACTGTCATACCGTTCTCCGCATTATCCGTGCGGAAGCTGAGGTCGATCGCTTCAAGGGCGGCAGGGTCGGCCTCTGCCTCGCAGCTGTCCCGAAACCGATCTTTCCAATAGCTTGTGCGTATTATCTCGTCGGCATCGGCTTCAAGCTCAAACTCGGAATGATGATCCATCGAGCCGCCGCTCGACTCAAAGCGTATTCTTTTAAGCCTTCGCTCGGTGTTATTCTCCTGTTTCATAGCAGCTCCTTTGGTCTTTGGTATTTGGTATTTGGTATTTGGTATTTTCGGTCATTGACGGAATTGCAGCAGCACCGCTCAGTTACAGCGGCGCAGACTGATCTTTGCTGCACTGCTGCGCTCGGCTGCTCTCATTATATGAGTCTCCAGATCGGCAAGCCGAGTCGGGACAGGGATATGGCTCTCCCTGTCGGTCAGCTCCATTGCAAGGCGGCAGGCGGTATCAAGGGATATACGGTTGCCGACCGACACGAAAACAGGCTTAACGCCTGTGTGAGTGCGGAGTGCTCTGCCGTAGACCTCGCCGCCTATCACTATGTCGGTACTGCTGCCCGCTTCATTTTCGGGCTCGGTATAATCGGTCTTTTTGTCAACGCGGAAATAGGTCTTGGCGATGCCCATTGTCGGCTTATCGAGATAAAACGAGGCATGGGTCGCTATGCCCATATGACGCGGGTGAAGATAACCGTTGCCGTCGAACACATAGAGATCGGGCTGCACCCCGAGCAGCTGAGCTGTCCTGCGCACGAGCGGCAGCTCACGGAACGCAAGAAACCCCGGGATATACGGAAAATCTATCTTTCCCGCAAAGTGCTTCTTCTCGGTAACGGTGCGGGTGCTCCTGTCGATGACCACTATGCAGCAGACAGCGTGCTCGCCGTCCTCCTCCTGCCAGTAGGCAAGATCGACCCCTGCGACCGTTCTGATACCGTCGGGGTCAAAGCTGTCCTGCTGAGAGATCTGTCCTCTCAGCTCATTCTGTATCGCTTCAAGCTGTTCTTCGTTCATAGCAAGCTCCATATCATTCATTGATCTGATGATCCCTCGCTGCGGGTCACCGTGACGGATGTAAGGTTCATTTCGAGCACACGGCTGTGCTCGATGCCCGACGAAAGCGAGCGGACGAGCTCGAGCCCCGTTATCTCGCGGCCGCTGTTGTCGATATACTTGGTCGGGTCAAAGGCGGGTCCGTTGTCGCGCAGACGAATGGTAACGCTTCCGCCGAGAATGCGTATGAGTATATCTATCGTAGGGTTCCTTGGGGTCTTTGAATAGATCGAGATATTGCGGCAAAGCTCCTCCGCCGTAATGCCGACAGCGTTGCTTATCCGCGGGTCCACACCGTTTTCCTTGCAGAAGTCTATCGCCCTTCTTGCAGCGGCAGTGGCCTCTGCCTCCTCATTTTTCACCGAGAAAGAGAGCACCTTCCCCTCCTCGCTGCCGATGAGCAGGAGGCTCTGCTTATGCTGCTTTTTCTTGGCAGCCGCCATAGCCGCGAGCATCAGTGAAAGGGTGATGAGCTTTGAGAACGGGAAGGATGCCCACAGCCAGTAAATATTTATCTTGGAAAGGAAATACATCAGCGGGACTACCGACAGGAAGCCGTCCACGACGACGAGGAAGTTGGCGATCATCTTCTGACCCGTTGCCTGGAAGAACGAGCGCATAACATATATAATGCCGATCATCAGCACGTTGAGCGACACCACCCGAAAGGTCACGCTGAATATCTTCACCGCCTCGGGCTCGGTCAGGCCGTACAGCGAGGCAAGCTGTGTCGGGAACAGAACGCTTATCACGAACACTGCCGAGCACATCAGCATAGTCATGAACATACCGTAGCGAAGCGCCGTCCTTTCGCCGCTGATATCCCTCTCGCCGTGAAGTGCGCCGAGTATCGGCAGCAGTGTCATCGAAGCACCCTCAACGAATATGAATGCAAGGCTGTTAAGCGAGAATGTGACCGAAGCGATCTTGGCACCCATAACGCCCGTGGAGGTGATGATGATATCGTTGACGAAGAACAGCCGCAGGAAATTGCAGAGATAGATAAGTGCCGAGGGCAGCCCCGTGGTCATCATACTGCCGAGCAGCTTCAGTGAGGACAGAGCCTCGCGGGTAAAATGCACGGTGCGCTCGTGCGAACGGTAGTAGCGCAGCGTCATGATGCCGCCGACCGCATAGCCCGCGACAGTCGCCCAGCCCGCTCCCGCGATGCCCATGCCGAGAAGCTTCATGAACACGAAGTCGCAGAGCAGGTTTATCACGTTCGAGACTATCGGCAGTGCGGTGGCGAGCCTTCGCTTTCCGTCCGTTCGGGCAAAGGACGCGGTAACTGTGATAAGCGCCGTCAGCGGTGCCAGCGACCAGAGCGGCAGCAGATAATCCGAGACATAGCCCTCGAGCTCGCTGCCCTTTGCGAGCAGGTGCGAGACGGGGCTTATCAGAGCGATACCGATAAGTGCGAAGATCAGGCTTGATACCATCGCCGCGATGAAGGTCAGCGTGAACACCTTGTCGGCAGTCTTGTTGTCGCGCCGACCCTTGTGCATCACAGCGAGGGTGTTCCCGCCGAACGAGAACAGCGAGATAGGTATGCTTATCAGGAACACGACAGAGGTGGTGAGGCTTATCGCTGAAAGCTGCTCTGTGCCGAGTATCCGCCCGACCATTATCCCGTCAAGTATCGACGAGATATAGGTCGAGGCAGACATAGCCAGAGTTGAAACGAGCAGGCTGCGGTATTTTTTGTTTATCAGTATACCTGTGTTATCCATAAATACTCCTTGTATTGTATCCGCAGGTGCGGTCTTATCTGCCGAGGTTGTCGCTGTCAAAGAAGCTGAACCCGCCGAGGACATTGATAAAATCGTCAACATAGCGCTCGTTGCTCGCATTCCAGAAGAAGCCGAGACGAGCCAGCACCTGTGTGGTATAGTGAGCGGTGAACGGGATATTCATGACCTGCCTGCCCTGAGAGGGTGCCATATAAGCCACCATGCTTTGCAGTATCGCCGCCTTCTCGGGGTCTTTCTGAGCCTCGGCTATAGCAGCGGAGAACTCTTCATACTCGACGAACCTGATATCCATGCCGCCTGCATTCATGCGCCTGATGATATCACCGAGCGGCAGGGTATGGTTGTTGACGGCATTGAACAGGCAGCAGCTCTTAGGTGTGCGGGCGAGCTTGAGGAACGCACGGCAGGAAACGTCGATCGGGCCCATGCAGACCTGATTCTCTATCATCTGATAGGGGAAGCAGCCGAGCATACTGTAGGAACGCAGTCTGCCCATAAAGCTGTTGGTGAGGAAGTTTATCTGGAACTCGCCGTCCGACTCGCGTGCGGCGAGGGTGCCGACTCTGATGACCTTTGCATCGAGCCCTCTCTCGGCTGCGGCCTCGAGCACCTCCCTCTCGCCCATGAGCTTTGAGGCGGTGTATTTGTTATCGTTGGTCTGACCGAAGTAAAGCGACTGCTCGTCGAGGGAGCTCCGCGCGAGCTTCGACATATCGTCGGTCGTACCCGAGACGGAGATCGTCGAGAAATGTATCAGCCTTGCGCCCAGTTTTTCGCAGAGCTTTATGCAGTTGACAGCTCCGCCGACGTTGATATCCTCGATATCCGTTCCGCTGGAGAAGTGCTTGACGTTCGCGGCGCAGTTGAACACGGTGTTTATCGGCATATCCTCGAACTGTTCAAAGCTCTTGTAATCTGTAACGTCGCCGTCGAACACCTTGACGCGCTCGTCGAACACATCGTTATAGCGCCTGCCGAAGTAGTAGAAAAGCATATTTTTCAGTCTGTCCGCCGAAGAACGGTATTTGCCCTTGCGCACCATGCAGCAGGCAATGCCGTTTTCCTCATCGAGATACTGTGCGAGCAGGTGTGCGCCCATGTAGCCCGTAGCTCCCGTTATCATTATGTTTCCGAGCTCTCTGCTCTCGCCGCCGACAAAGCTCTCTATCGTATTTTCCGAGAGCAGGGCGTTGATCTTTGAGTAGTCATAGCTGTCGAAATCGAACAGGCTGCCGCTCTGCTGACTGCTGTCGTCGCTGAAAAGCCGTGCAAGGGCGCGGGGGGTGGTGTACTTGAACACATCGCCGTAGGTTAGCGGGAAGCCGTTTTCGGAGGCTGCCAGCACGACCGAGGTGACGATCAGCGAGGTGCCGCCGATCTCGAAGAAATCATCCTCAGCGCCGACCCTGTCCAGCTTCAGAGCCTTGCCGAACGCCTCGCAGAAGAAGCGCTCCGTATCGCCTGCGGGTTCAGCATACTCCCCCGCATTCACGGGTGTAGGCTCGGGCAGGCGCTTTAAGTCGGTCTTGCCGTTGGGGGTCATCGGCATCTCAGCCATTTGCAGATAGGCGGTCGGCACCATGTAATGTGTGAGGTGCTTTTTGAGCTCTGCACGCAGCGCCTCGATATCTATTTGGGTATCGGCGGTAAAGTAGGCGCAGAGGTTTTCCTGACCGCTGATCTTTCTGATGACGACTGCCGCCTTTTTGATATGCTCCTGCGCTTCGATGAGCCCGATTATCTCGTCGAGCTCTATGCGCAGGCCGCGCAGCTTGACCTGATTGTCCAGTCTGCCGAGTATCATCACATTGCCGCTGCTGTCCCACCTTGCGTAGTCGCCCGAGCGGTATACTCTTTCGCCGTGATAGTCGATAAAGCGCTCGGCGGTCATCTTTTCAAGATTCCTGTAGCCTCTTGCCACACCGACTCCGCCTATCAGCAGCTCGCCCACCGCACCGTAGGGTGCAAGGCTGCCGAACCTGTCAACGATATACTCGGTGTAGTTGAGCAGCGGTCTGCCGACGCTGATATGATCCGCATTCGTCAGGTCTGCGGCATTACAGGAGACGGTTATCTCGGTAGGACCGTAGGTATTCATTATGCGGGTATCGGGGCAGCATTCGCTGAGGCGGTCGCGCAGGCTCATAGGATATCCCTCGCCTCCCGACATAACGAGCCTGCACCTTGCCAGCGCCCTTCTGAACGGCTCGTACTCCATATACTGTGCAAGGCGCGAGGGGGTCGCGTTTATGCAGTCGGCACCGTATTCTTCCATGAGCCGTGCAAGCTCGCGGGGGTCGTTCATCTGACTGTCGCCCGCGAAGATGAGCGTCTTGCCGTTGCAGAGCGCGGCAGCGTGTTCCTTGAAGGACATATCGAACGACACGGTCGTTACCGACAGATAGCGCTCAACGTTCTCGGAGATGAACCTCATGTGCGGATTGGCGGGGTGCGGGAGCAGGTAGTTGCAGATGCCCCTGTGATGCAGCATTACGCCCTTCGGCTTGCCCGTCGAGCCCGAGGTATAGATCATATACGAAAGCTCGCTGTCGCTCATAACGGTATCGGGCGAGGAGACATCGCTGCCCGAGAGCAGCTCGCTTACATCTATCGCCTTGTCTGCGGGGTAGTCCGCGAGCTTATCCGAGGTAGTGATGATGAACGCGGCTCCCGAATCGCTGATTATATGGTTTATCCTGTCGGCGGGGTACTGCGGGTCGCAGGGGATAAATGCAGCGCCCGCCTTGTTCACGCCGAACATACAGGCAAAGAATGCCGAAACTCTCGGCAGCAGTATCGCAACGCTGTCGCCGATGCCGACTCCGCGGCTGATAAGGCCGTTGGCGGCGATATTGGCACGCTCATCGAGCTGTCTGAAGGTGAGAGTATCGTCAACGGCTATCAGTGCGGTCTTGTCGGGGGATCCCGCGGCTGCCTTTTCAAACAGCTTATGCAGCAGG